>JBCCZF010000647.1:0-2152 GCA_039188035.1 Bacteroidota bacterium
AGTCCAGAGTCCATTACCGCCTTTACTACCGCAATGGATTCCATTGGAGCCAAGTATGAGTACATCTCATACCCTGGCGTAAAACATAGTTTTACTTCCAAGGCGGCAGATGCCAACGGGGAAAAATTTCAATTGCCTCTGGCCTACGATGCGGGAGCAGATCAAAAATCCTGGGCGAGTTTGCAACAAATGCTGACGGAAGTATTTTAATCCCAATCGAAAACTTTTTAAACTAAGTTTCTGAATCCGCTATCAGTTTCCTTTCCGTATATGAACGCTATAAAATCTAAAAAAATAAAGATGAAATCTTTTCTGAGCTATTTTGTTTTCCTTTTCCTTTTTGCCCAAGTGTTAACTGCCCAAGACCGGATTACCGGAGAGTCTTTTGCTACCCGTTCCGTGGTGCTGGGCCAGAATGGGATGGTGGCGACAAGCCACCCCTTGGCTCCCCAAATTGGGCTTGAAATGCTTAAAAAAGGGGGTAATGCTATTGATGCTGCTATTGCGGCCCATGCAGCATTGGGACTTATGGAGCCCACGGGCTGTGGAATAGGAGGGGACCTTTTTGCCATTGTCTGGGATGGTAAAACAAAAAAACTCTACGGCCTCAATGCTAGTGGACGTTCGCCCCAAAAACTCACTTTGGAATATTTTGAGGAGCAGGGCATGGCGAAAATCCCTTCGCATGGACCGCTTCCGGTAAGCGTTCCAGGTGCTGTGGATGGCTGGTTTGAGTTGCATCAGAAATTTGGCTCAAGACCCATGGCAGAGATTCTTGCCCCTGCTATAGATTATGCAGAAAAAGGTTTTCCTTTAACTGAGCTGATAGCTTGGTATATACAGCGTACGGTGCCTTTTTTCGAATCAAAAGGATTTCCGAACATTGAGGATACTTATAAATCCCAGAATGGAGGCATACTGCCCGATGAAGGGGAAATCTACAAAAACCCGTACCTCGCCAATACCTATCGGAAAATAGCTGAGGGAGGTCGGGATGCTTTTTACAAGGGTGAAATTGCCAAAACCATTGGGAAGTTCATTAAGGAGCAAGGCGGCTTTTTGTCCGCCAAGGATTTGGCAGCCCACAAGTCGGAGTGGGTAGAACCGGTATCCATTAATTACCGGGGATATGATGTTTGGGAGCTACCCCCAAATGGTCAAGGAATTGCTGCACTTCAAATGTTGCAAATCTTGGAAGGGTATGACTTTTCAGACATTGAATTCGGTAGCGCTGAGCATCTGCACCTATTTACGGAAGCCAAGAAATTGGCCTTTGAAGATCGCGCAAAGTACTATGCCGATATGGACTTCTTTGATGTGCCGGTTGAGCAATTGTTATCAAAGGACTATGCCAAAAATCGGAGGGCGCAGATTGGGGATAGGGCAGGAACCTATGCTGCCGGCGAGATTTCCGCAGGCGAGACCATTTATATGACCGTGGCAGACGGTGAGGGAACCATGATTTCCCTGATCCAGAGTAATTACCGCGGAATGGGTTCCGGAATGGCACCGCCCAAATTGGGTTTTATGCTTCAGGACCGCGGTGAACTTTTCAGTTTAAAAGGTGGTCAAGCCAATACTTTCGAACCCGGAAAACGACCTTTCCATACCATAATTCCAGCCTTTGTCACCAAAGATGGGAAACCCTTCGTCAGTTTTGGGGTAATGGGTGGGGATTTTCAGCCTATGGGCCATACGCAAATTGTGATGAATCTTGTTGACTTTGGGATGAACCTTCAAGAAGCCGGGGATGCCCCCCGTTGGGATCATACCGGTGGAGCGAGCCCTATGGGAAGAACTACTGAAAATACAGGCCTAATTCGAACCGAATCCGGAATTCCATATACCACGATCCGTGGACTTATGGACAAGGGCCACAAAATGGGAACTGCCAGAGGGATTTATGGCGGATACCAGGCCATTCTATGGGATGATAAAAACAAGGTTTATCACGGCGCTTCGGAAAGTCGGAAAGATGGACAGGCAGCGGGCTATTAAACATGCTGGGATAGCCTAGTCCTTAACCTTATTCCAACGGACTCTTATTTCTTTTTTGTGCATCATTGGTGACTTGCAAATCAAATGCAACTGAGTTGCATTTATTGGGATTTTCGTATATTTTTACGACTCAGTTGCATTTACCCGTTGTTGG
>JBCCZF010000648.1:0-2129 GCA_039188035.1 Bacteroidota bacterium
ATACGGCAAAAGTCCCTTTTGGGCAAAAAGTAGCTTTTGGAGTGGGAATGTTTGCCAACCAAATGTTTCCGGCCATTTTGGGCATATTCATGGTTGTACTTGTACAATCCTTTGGATTTGACGGGTGGTTGTGGTCATTGGTTTACTTTTTCCCAAGAATTTTTGATTCCATCACCGATCCGATAATAGGGTTTATCTCGGACAATACCAAATCGAAATGGGGAAGAAGGAAGCAGTATGTATTGATTGGGGCCGTTTTGATGGGTATCGCCTTTACCTTGATGTGGCAATTATACTCGGATAATACCCTGCAATACAATTTTTGGTACTTTTTCTTATGGTCCATTGTATTCTATTTAGGGCTCACCTTTTTTAGTGTACCCTATGTAGCCATGGGCTATGAAATGAGCGATGATTTTCACGAGAGGACCAACATCATGGCCGTGGCCCAATGGATCGGCCAATGGGCTTGGGTAATAGCACCCTGGTTCTGGGTAATCATGGACAATCCGGAATGGTTCCCAAACCAAGAAATCGCCGTTCGTGAATTGGCCGTATGGGTGGCCGTTCCCTGCGCTGTTGCTGCCATGGTACCGGCCTTGTTTATAAAAAGCAAATCGACCCTCGAAGAGGATTATGAGCCCTTGAACGTGGCCAATATTGGCGGGAGCCTTAAGAAAATCGTTCAAAGCTTCAAGGATGCTTTCCAGATTGGGGAGTTTAGAAGGATCTGTGGAGCCACCTTCCTAATTTTCAATGCTTTCAATACGGTGGCCGCCCTCACCTACTTTGTCATTGTGTACAGGTTGTTCAATGGCGATGCGGCCGCAACTGGGATCTGGGTGGCACTTTTCGGGTGTATTGGGGCTTTGGGCACCACCTTTATCGTAATTCCCCTAGTTACCTGGATGTCAAAAAAAATGGGAAAGAAAAAAGCCTTCATGTGGGCACAGGCCATTTCCATTTTGGGTTATGTAATGATGTATTTCCTTTTTGTCCCGGGAAAACCGTGGCTCTATATCATAGCCCTCCCCTTCTTTTCTTTTGGAATAGGGAGTCTCTTTACCATAATGATGTCCATGACGGCCGATGTAATCGATATTGACCAACTGAATTCCAGGAAGCGGCGGGAAGGGGTTTTCGGTGCCATATATTGGTGGATGGTTAAAGTTGGTTTTGCCATTGCCGGGGCCCTAAGCGGGGTTATTATTGGGGTCGTAGGGTTTAACCCCGATTTGGCCACAACGGAACAGCAAGGAGCGGTTGATGGGCTTCACGCCTTTTTCTGTTTCTTCCCCATGGTAGGAACATTGTTTGCGATGTGGATTATGAAAGGATATGATGTGTCCGAAGCACGGGCGAACGAAATAAGGGAAAAACTGGAACGTCGTAAAAAACCTGATACCCCAAAACTAAGTTCCTATTATCAAACCGATAAACTATCCTCCCTAAATATAAAAGGATTGAATCTTGGACCGAATACGGATACCGATTTTTCGACCACAAGCCCGGGCGAAATCACAGAACTATTCTTGGAATCCTTAAAGAAAGGGCTTCACGGTTTATGTTTTAGCCCTTATTTGGAACATCAGAATATCGGTAATCTGTTATCGGAAAGTCAAATACGCCAAAGGATGGACGTGGTAGCGCCCTATACCCAATGGGTTCGATCGTTTTCATGTACGGAAGGTAATGAACACATTCCGCGAGTGGCCCGTGAAAAGGAGTTAAAGACCTTGGCAGGGGCCTGGATCGGCTCGGACAAAGCCCAAAATAAAAAGGAAATAGAAGCATTGATCGAACTAGCACAAAAGGGGTATGTCGATATTGCTGCTGTTGGAAACGAGGTCTTGTTGAGAAACGAGCTAACAGAATCGGAAATACTCGATTATCTGACCAAGGTTAAAAAGGCTTTGCCCAATATCCCTGTGGGTTACGTGGATGCCTATTATCAATTTTATGAGCGGCCGGCCCTTGTTGATGCCTGTGATGTTGTTTTGGCCAACTGCTATCCATTTTGGGAAGGTCGAAATATAGAAGAGGCATCGGGTTATCTAAAACATATGTATGCCGTAACCGAAATTGCGGCAAAAGGCAAGCCTATTGTAGTTACGGAAACAGGCTGGCCC
>JBCCZF010000649.1:0-2123 GCA_039188035.1 Bacteroidota bacterium
AAAAGGGAAAACAAGAACAAGATCAGCATGTGGTCCACTGCAAGGAATGTGGACTGCCCTCTTCCTATCCCAATGTGGAATTTGATGCCAACGATGTCTGCCACCTGTGCAACGCTTTTAAGGGATACAAGGAAAAAACGGACAAATACTTTAAGACGGAAAACGATTTGCAAAAGCTCCTGACCTCTAAAAAGGGCCATGGGGGTGATTATGACTGCCTGGCGTTGCTTAGTGGCGGAAAAGACAGTACCTACGTCCTGGCCCGTTTGGTAAATATGGGGCTAAAAGTCCTTTCCTTTACCTTGGACAACGGGTATATCTCGGAACAGGCCAAGTCCAATATTATCAAAATCACCCAAAAACTCGGGGTGGATCATATATATGGCGAAACACCGCATATGAACAAGGTTTTTGTGGATAGTCTCCATCGGCATAAAAATGTTTGCAACGGTTGTTTTAAGGTAATTTATACCCTAAGTACCCAAGTAGCCCTTGAGAAGGGAATCCCCTTTGTGGTAACAGGTCTTTCCCGAGGTCAATTTTTTGAAACCCGACTAACCGAGGAACTATTCTGGAACGATGCGGTAGACACCACTACCATAGACGATACCATTCTACAGGCTCGAAAATTATACCATCAGGAGGAAGATGCGGTGAAACAACACCTGGATACATCCATGTTCGCCCTGGAAAGTACTTTTGAGAAAGTGCAGTTTGTGGATTTTTATCGATATAGCGATGTAAGCCTAAACGATATGCTGGCCTTCCTCAAGGAAAAAGTGGGTTGGGTGCGGCCCACGGACACCGGAAGATCTACCAACTGTCTTATCAATCAGGCGGGAATCCATGTGCATAAAAAAGAAAGGGGCTACAGCAATTATTCCTTCCCCTATAGTTGGGATGTACGCCTGGGCCATAAAAACCGCGACGAGGCCTTGGAGGAAATCAACGAGTATATTGATGTGAAGGAGGTGGAACGCATGTTGGAAGAAATTGGGTATACCCACCCAAATGAAGGGATGGAAGGAGGGTCACAATTGGTGGGGTATTATACCGGAAAAAAGAAGATTTCGCCCACCGAGCTTAAAAGGCACCTGACGCAAAGGCTTCCCGAATATATGGTACCCCTAAAGTACAAGTTTCTTGAAACCCTTCCCCTTACCCTTAACGGGAAGGTGGACAAAATCGCCTTACGAAGCCTTACCGAGATTCAGATCGCAATGGATACCCCCTATGAAGCTCCGGGGAATGAGATAGAAGTGTTTTTGGAGGGCATATGGAAAGAGGTCCTGCAGTTACCGAGAATAGGGGTACATGACAACTTTATAGCCTTGGGCGGACATTCCTTGGCAGCAATTAGGGTTACGGCAAGGATAAATGACGAACTACAGATCCAATTCCCCTTGAACAAAGTCTTTGAACTACCTACCCTCTCGGAATATGCAAAATTCATTGGGGAACAATTGACCATAATGCTTCAAGAGCCATAACCCATGAATGCCCAATGGTACATACAGTTAAAGAATGTCCAGCCAAAACGGCTGGCCTTACTGCTTGGCCTATGGTATGTAATGTATCCGGTGGTGCCCCTGCTGCAAGAGGGATTACATGTAGCGATTACTATTGTGGAATCCACGGATAGGGTTTTGGGTCATGAAACGCTTGGACAGAACCATAGGACAATGACCTTGGAGCAGCATGGGCAAGGAACCATGCAACTTGATAAAGGACACGGGATTATTGATTTTTTCACCTCCCTTTTGAACAATTCCAAACCGGGGGAACACCAGGATAGTCCCATACCCCAAAAGAACAAGTTGGATAAGCATTTGACCAAAACCTCTCTTCAATTGCCCTTAAGGCACAATGAGAATACTTTTACGGCGCATTTTTTCCAATCCAAAAAAATCATCAAGGGATATCCCCTAAAATTTAAAGAACCCCCGCCTACACGCGCTCTATAAACATCCTAAAGATTTTATACATGCCCTTGGCATGAATAACCGTAGTGTTTTTATCCCCAAGCCACATGACCGACCGATGGCCGGACTTTTGTCCTTGCCATTATTGTCCCATTTTGCTTTACACATAAATTAATAAAAATGAAACGAACATGGATTTTA
>JBCCZF010000650.1:0-2121 GCA_039188035.1 Bacteroidota bacterium
AGCGTTGGCCCGGATTTCCCCGGGACAGGAATCGATTTTTGGATTTTGTGACGGATAACCCCAACAGGAACTTTGTCTTCGTTACCGGCAACGCCCATAATCCCCACCACTACATTGTACGGGACAAAACCTTAAGGGATACGCTGGTGCATGAATTTTTGCCCGGTTCCATAAGTTCCGGAAACAATGCCGAAAAGGCCTTTTATGACCCAAAAATACTGGCAAAGGAAGCCAAACGCCTTACCGAAGCCGAAAACGTGCTTTGGTTTGATCAAGACTCACACGGCTTCATTGTACTGGACATTAGTCCGAAAAGACTAGAAGCCTTATGGTATTTTGTTTCCTCGATCCGGGAAAAGGAATATACCCTTAGTATTCCATATCGGTACACGGTAACCTCCAATTAGGGGCGATAACCGCTTGGGTTGCTGCCATAGCCTTATAAAATATGGCTTATGGAACCCCAGACATATCACAAACGGCACAATCGGATTCCCCGGTCAACTTGCCGGATTCATGGGATTCGTACAAACAACATTCCTGAAAACGCTTTTTCATCATATCCTTGGCCCTACGGATCCTGGCCTTTACATTGGCAAGGCTAATATTCAATTCATTTGCCGCATCGGCATTTGTTTTTCCTTCCAGATAGACCCGTTGCATAACGCTTCTGTATGGATTCGGAAGCTCCTCCAGAAAACGTTCAAAACAACAAAATTGATTATCCCCTGCGTCACTTTCTTCGGGATGTTCCAGTTTCTCCAGGGGCACCGTACCCTCCATTCTTTTAAAATGGTCCGCCAGTTCATTCCGGGCTATTCGAAAAACCCAAGGCCTTACCTTATCCGGGTTCTTAAGGGAATCCAGATGTTCATGGGTCTTCAAAAACGTATTTTGCAGCACATCCTGTGCAGTAGCCGTGTTGCCCACCCGCTTTAGAATAAAAAAGTAAAGCGATGAAGCATGGGTATTCCAAATAACCTCGGTAGTCAATTGCAATTCTTTTTAACGTTTAAGAGTTACTTACAACAACGACATTTTGGGCAGTTGCAACGTTCACATGTACAGTTTCTTTCACAGTTGACACAGGAACAGTTTTGGCATTCACAGTTCGTACAGACACAATTCGATTTCATAAACGATACAATTTACGGTTTGTAAGGAAGACGTAAAAATGCCCAAAAGGATACATCTAATCACAGATTTTATCAGGGACACTTGAATGGCTATTACACCCAATCAAAATACTTTTCGGTAATGCTCTCTTTCCCCTTTCTTAAAAATTCAATAAATGCTTGCGCCACAGGAGAGAGGTTCTTCTTTTCCAACCAGACCAAATTCCATTGTGTACGTATGGGAAGGCCCTTAAAGGGGATAACGACGATATCACCCCGTTCAACATCATTCCGTATACCGATCATAGGCATAATGGAATAGCCCAAACCCGCAATTACCGCTTGCTTTAAGGCCTCATTGGAAGTAAGCTCAATTTTTTTGGCCACGGGGAGGTTTTTTCCTTGAATAAAGGATTCCATGGCATTTCGTGTTGCCGACCCCTGTTCGCGATACAACAAAGGTTGTTCCGTAAAAATAAGCCCTTTTTCTCCTTTGCGCTTTTGATCGCGTTCCCTACCTCCTACCAGATAAAGGCTGTTCTCCAATAAGGGGAGTTGTTCCAGCTTCAGATGGTCCGGCAATACGGAAACCAGGGCAAAGTCTACCCGGTTCCCCTCCAGATCTTCCACCACCTTTAGCTTATTGGTCACGTCCATGCTAAAATCGATATCGGGATGTGCGGCTACAAAGTCGGACAAATAATAGGGCATTACATACTTTCCCGTAGACACCACGGCAATGGACAGCTTACCCGCAAGTTTTCCTTGGTAAAGGCTGGTCTTGTGGTCTATGGCAGAAACTTGGTCCAGAATTTTTCGGGTAGCCTGCGCTATTTCCTGGCCAAAAGCAGTTACATATAGTTTTCTGCCCACAATCTCCGTGAGGGGGATCGGAAACTGTTCTTGGAACTTTTTAAGCTGTATGGACACCGCGGGCTGGGTAAGAAACAGCGACTCGGAAGCTTTGGTAATGCTGCCTTTTTCCACGATTTCAAGAAATACCCTA
>JBCCZF010000651.1:0-2110 GCA_039188035.1 Bacteroidota bacterium
CTCTTGGATTCGACTATGTGTTGGATGCCCAGGCCGGGGGCCCCCTTCTTGTCTTTAAAGGAAAAGATATCCTGCCCGAGGTAAAAAAGGGGGCCCCCGGCCTGGGCATCCAACACATAGTCGAATCCAAGAGCTGCTGCCACTTTTTCGATGGCCGCCTTGGCCTTATCCGAAATGGGGGCAAAAAGCTCGGCCTGTTTTTTGGACAACTCTTGACGGGCGGCCTGTTCGGCCTCCCCAATGTTCTGTCGGAACGTCTGCAATTCTACGGCTCGTTTTTCATTCTCTTCCTTGGTCTTGGAAGGGGCCTCGTTTTCATATTGGGTGTATTTGTTCTGCAGTTCCTTCATGGACTCTTCAATATCGGCAGTATAGGTTTCCTGAAGCTTTTTAAGTTCCGCCTCCGCTGTTTTCATTTCCGGCATGGAAGTGAGCAATTGGGTAACATCTATATGGGCCACTTTGCTCTGCGCATTTACAAAACCGGTTGCCGCTACCAAAAGTAAAAGTGCTACAACTATCCTTTTTACGTGTTTCATGAGTTAAATTTTAATTGTTCTTGTGTCCTGTCTAAATCGGATCTTTCAAAATTATGCCGTGCAAATTTAGCATTCCTTGGAAAAAACCCAACTACACGGCCCATAACTTTTGGACAGCTGCCCAAAACATTGGATTTCCTACCGTATTCTTACTCTTTGGACTCGCCCTCGGTTTCTTCTTCCTGGGGCTCGGCCTCCTCTTTATTACGTTCCTCTAGCTTGGCCTTTCTCTTGGCCTCCCGCTCCTCCAATAACATTTTTCTGCGGGCCTCGTATGCCTTTTTACGCTCTTCCCTTAATTTCAATTGTTCGGCCCGGCGTTCCTCGGTGGTCTTTGCACGGGCCTCCGCAGCTTGCTTCGCCTGCTCCTGCCGTGCCTTTATGGCATCACTTACCTCTTCTTCCGGCTCGCCTTCAAAATCCTCCAGACGGTTTCTGCCTGACTCCTTTTTCTTGGGCTTGCTTATTTTTCGGGTTCTGGATATGGCCCTAAGAACCAAATCGCTAATATCGTGTCTTTTTTGAGAGTACAACATTACAACATCCGCCGATCTATCAAAAATAAAATCATACTTTTTGCTCGCCCCAATTTTCTGTACCTCGTTAAATACCTGATCTTGGATCGGCTGGATCAATTGTCTCTTTTGTATTACCAAGTCCCCTTTGGGGCCAAATCTGTCCTGTTGATATTCCAACATTTCCTTTTCCAAAATCTGTATCTCCTCCTCCCGTTCCGCAATGAGTTCGTCCGTTAGCAAAACCCGTTCCGCCATCAAATCTTTCTTCATCTGCTCCACAACGCCCTGCTTTTGCTCTACCTGAACTTTCCATTTTTGCACCTTATTGTCAAGTTGCTCACTGGCCTCCCGATACTCTTCTACATTCTCGAGAATGTATTCCATGTCCACATAGGCGATACGCACGCCTCTTTGCGCATAGGAGTTCCAGAAACACAACATTCCCACCAGAACCAGGGGAACCTTTTTTAGATACCTCATTGTACTTTCGATTTATCCCTTTGAAAATATCGTGCCAAAATTACTAAAACTTTTATAATGAGCGTATTAGCAAGATGCACGACAGCCTAATTAAAACTGCTGGCCAATAATGAAGTGGGTCTCAAATCCATTGGGGCCAACGGATCCCGGCCTGAGGTCAGAATCAAACCCGTAGCCAAAATCAATGCCCAATAGACCAAATGCCGGCATGAATATCCGAATCCCCGCCCCGGCCGATCTTTTTAACTCAAACGGATTAAAGTCCTGAAAATTGTCAAAGGCATTCCCTGCCTCCAAAAAAGTAAGCAAATAAATGGAAGCGGACGGTTTTAAGGTAAGTGGGTAACGTAATTCCATAGAGAATTTATTGTAAACCAATCCCCCAACGGCCCTCCCGGTGGCGTCCACCGGGGTAATGGATTGGTTCTCGTATCCACGGAGCTGAATAATCTCCCTACCATCCAAGGTAAAGTTCCCAAGACCATCACCTCCCAGGAAGAAGCGTTCAAAGGGTACATCGCCAATATCTGGATTGTAGTTGCCCAGGAAACCGAATTCCGCATTGGTACGCAA
>JBCCZF010000652.1:0-2102 GCA_039188035.1 Bacteroidota bacterium
CTTTATTGCCCATAATCGGATTGGCCCAGTCCGCTTTCGACAAATATGAGGATATGGAACAAGTGTCCTCGGTAATTGTAAACAAAGGGCTTATCAACCTAATGTCGTCCTTAAATAGTGATGGGATGGACGAGGAAGCCCGGGAGTTTATGGAAGTGGCCCGGGGCATAGACGGTATTAAGGTATTTATTACCGAAGATGAAGGTGTATCGCAGGATATGGCCGCAACCGTCCGTAAGCACCTTAGAAAATCCTCTATGGAGGAATTGATGCGTGTAAAGGACAAGGATGGCCAGGTGAAGTTTTATATCAAGAACGGGAAGAACGATAATCACGTCCAGGAACTGCTCATGTTCGTTTCGGGAATGGACGAATCCAAGATGAATATAAAGGGCAGGAAATTCGAGTCCGTCCTGGTTTCCCTTACCGGTGATATCGATCTGAACAAGATTGGGGCCCTGACCAAAAAAATGAACCTGCCCAAGGAATTGGAAAACGCTGGGGGAAGATAGTCGTTCCCAAACAGCATTGGTAGACGATTTCTTTTGTCTCCTACCTGGTATGCGCATCGGAATTTCCAAAGCGTGGAAGGGCCGATGCCTATGCCTGGTTACGGGGAAAGTGCTAATTACACCTCTTAAACACGAAACAAATGATACCTAAACGAATGAAACGATTTTGGATTCTCTTACTATTTGGAATTATGTTGGCGGGCTGCTCCTCGGGGCCAAGTCTGCAGCAGTATTACGTAACAAAAGCGGAGAATCCTAATTTTTTATCGGCGGATCTGCCCGTAAGTCTATTGAATATCAAAAAGGATGAGTTGAGCGCCCAGCAAAAGGAGGCCTTTGAATCCCTTCGAAAGATGAATTTGCTCGCCTTTAAAAAGACCCCGGAGAATGGTGCGGAATACGAGGCGGAAAAGGTAACTGTGAAGACCATTTTGGACAACGATGATTTTACGGAATTGATGAAAATGAAAACGCCCTTTGGAAACGGAACGGTAAAATACCTGGGGGATGATGATGCCATAGACGAGGTGATTATCTATGGGGATAGCCCGGAGAAAGGATTTATGCTAATGCGGGTCTTGGGGGATAACATGAACCCTGCGCAATTGGCCCAGTTCATAGAACTCTTGCAGAAATCAAACTATGAT
This sequence comes from Bacteroidota bacterium, assembly GCA_039188035.1. GTDB lineage: Bacteria > Bacteroidota > Bacteroidia > Flavobacteriales > Flavobacteriaceae > Ulvibacterium. The sequence continues at coordinate 1,160 of JBCCZF010000652.1, forward strand.
GGGGAGGGCCTTGAAGCCCTGGGATCCTTTTTTCAATGAAAGAAAATCTTCTTTGATAGTTATTAAAAACGCCTTGGTTCTGCCGAGGCGTTTTTTGGTTGACAAGGTTTCTTTACACTCAAGAGCCTGTTTACCTTTTATCCTTCAGTTTTGTTATGGCCCCTTCCCGCCTTGATCGGAATGCCCGCCTTGCCGTAGAGGCAGGAGCAGGTTTTCACGGCCATCGGGAGGCAAAAAAATGCCTTTGACAATTCCGATAGCTATCGGAACTAAAAACAAAATTCAGACAGGCTCTAAGGCCTGAAGGCCTCTTTTTTGGGTTAAATTGTTATATTCGGCTCCTGTTAACCCTTAACTACATAAAATTTAGCAACATGGAAGACGTAGAAATCTATATGAAAAAAGGCACGGACTTTGTCTTTGAATACGGCCCCAAGGTATTGGGCGCCATCCTTATTTATATTATCGGATCCTGGATTGTGGGCAAGATTGTTAAAGCGATCCGTAAGATGATGGCCAAAAGCCAGTACGATGAATCGCTTCAGAAGTTTTTGCACAACCTGGTTTCCTGGGCACTAAAGGTACTTTTGGTCATTATAGTTATTTCCACCCTAGGGGTCGATGTAACTACCTTTGCGGCGGTTATCGCCGCTGCGGGTCTTGCCGTTGGCCTGGCCTTACAAGGTTCACTTTCGAACTTTGCAGGTGGGGTATTGATCATGATATTCAAACCCTATCGAATCGGCGATTTGATAGAGGCCCAAGATACCCTTGGTGTGGTAAAGGAGATTGAGATCTTTACCACAAAGTTGGTTACCCCGGATAATAAGTTGGCCATTATACCCAATGGGGCTATGGCCAACGGCAACATCGTTAATTATACGGAGGAAGGCAAAATACGGGTGGATACGGTCGTAGGCGTGGGTTATGGCGAAGACATCAA
>JBCCZF010000653.1:0-2099 GCA_039188035.1 Bacteroidota bacterium
AACCTTGATGATCGTGGTGGCCATCCTGTTCTGGATATACAAATATGCCCTAAAACCCTGGTCTACCCGTTTTCAAAAGAACAGCTTGGTAAAATTGGAAAACTGGTATGAAAGACGCTTAAAACATGCCCTTCGAGGGAGAAATGTGTATTGGTATTTTGGTTTTACCATTCTCTTGCTAATCGCTGCATTTATGACCTTTGGGATATCCGTGGGAAACCAACGTACTAAAGTAGAATTCTTTCCGGACAATACCCCCAAGGAGATCTATGTCTACATTGAATATCCGCAGGGCACGGACATTGAAAAAACGAATATTCTCACCAAGGACATTGAGGAAAAAATCTATGGGATTGTAAGGGATGACCAATACTTCAATAGTGGCGAAAACCTATTGGTGGACACCGGGGTTTCCCAAGTGGGGAGAGGGGCCGAAAACCCCTTTACCGAGGGGGGCTCTTCCGCTGAAATGCCGCATAGGGGCAAGGTTACCCTGTCCATGCAGGAATTTAAACTTCGGGATGGCCTGGACAGTGAGCAACTCCGTTTGCGCATTCAAAATGCCTTGGCCGATGTATACCCTGGGGTTACCATTTCGGTTGAAAAAGATGCTGTGGGCCCACCGGCCGGATATCCCGTGAATATCGAATTGATCGGTCAGAACTATGACACGCTCATTAGTGTTGCCGAACGCATGCGCACCTTTATCAATTCCAAAAGTATTGATGGAATGGAAGGTCTTAAAGTGGATGTGAACAAGGGAAGCCCGGGGATGGAGGTCATTGTTGATCGCCAAAAGGCCGGGGAATTGGGCGTATCCGTAGGCCAGGTAGGGCAGCAGTTGAGGCGTTCCATTTTTGGCGACAAGGCCGGGGTGTATAAAAAGGATGGTGAAGATTACGATATCAATGTTCGGTTTAAGGAAAATCTACGGTATAACACCAGTACCCTGTTCAACCAGAACATCATATTTAAAGACCAAAACACAGGGGTAACCAAAGAAATTCCCATTTCCGCGGTAGCCACTAGAAAAAACACTTCGTCCTTTAATGCCATCAAGCACATCAATGGGGAACGTGTGGTTACGGTGTATTCGGGACTGAAACCCGGAGGCAATGCCAATATTATCGTGGACCAGATCAAAAACGAAATGAAAAACTTTAAAGGCTTGCCCAGCGGTGTTAAAATTGACTATACAGGGGAACTGGAGGAACAGGCCAAGCAGCAAGCATTTTTAATGGGGGCCTTTTTTGCCGGATTGGGGTTGATCATGCTTATTTTGGTCTTCCAATTTGGGGGTGTTTCAAAACCCCTTATCATCATGATCGCCATTTTCCTAAGTTTTATAGGGGTATTCGGTGGTCTTGTGGCCACAGGATGGCCCTTTGTAATTATGATGACTATGATGGGGATTATATCCCTAGCAGGTATTGTGGTAAACAATGGGGTAGTGCTCCTGGATTATACGCAAATCCTAATCGACCGGAAGAAAGTAAACTTGGGCATTTCCGATGAGGCGTTACTGAGTCGTGAGGAGGTTACCGAAACCTTGATAAAAGCAGGAAAGGCCAGGTTGCGTCCCGTTATACTGACGGCCATAACCACGGTTTTGGGATTGATTCCCTTGGCCACTGGCCTAAACATCAATTTTATTACCCTTTTCGGAAGGTTCGACCCCCAGGTCTACGTGGGCGGCGACAATGTTATCTTCTGGGGGCCTTTGGCATGGACAGTCATTTTTGGTTTGATCGTGGCTACCTTCCTCACCTTGATTATCGTACCCGTATTATTCAACATTGTGTACCGCATAAAACTAAGGATACGCGGAGAAGGGAAACGAGCTACAAAAGAAAAACAACTGGAACCGGCCGCATAACCTGGTATAGCCTAGAAAACAAAAGGCCACGCGGAAATACCGCGCGGCCTTTTCTTCAATATACTAAAACTATCAGCGCCTAGTTCACGACCAGGGACTTGGCATTCTTGGATTCCACATTAACAATCCTGTTGTCCGAGAAATCAACCTCGTTCCTTACCTCACCATCCCAAAAGAACCAAGTACCGATCCGTTTTCCCATATGGTAGTGGCCCATGGCCGT
>JBCCZF010000654.1:0-2099 GCA_039188035.1 Bacteroidota bacterium
CCGATCCATTGGTAACATTGTAGATATAAATACGCTTTAACGACTGGAAAAGCAAATATTCATCCAACCGTAGAATGGTCCAAAACTCCTCATCTTCCAACAGATCTATCTCCATGGATTGGGAAAGCGAGTTGTACTCGAGAACGCCAAGGGCATTTTTCTCCCAGTACCCAAATTCCATAAAGCAGCCCGTATAGATGCGCTTTTTTACGACGGCTACGGACCTCATCACGGTTTCGTTGGGTGACGGGTAGAGTCTCCAGTAGGCCCCTGTGTATTCCAGTAGCCCCTCGCTATTGGCTACATAGATTTGTTTATCCGCGGTCTGGGCAATACTCCAATTCTGATTTTCCCCCGAATAGTCCAAAGGGGTAAAGTTTTGGATAGGAGGTAATTCCTGCGCCTGAACGCCTGAACAAAGGCTATGGCTAATCCATAGAGCCAGGAAACATAGTTCCCTTGTTTTTTGATATCGGTGTTTAAAGCCCAACATTAGTGGAATAAGATAGCGGTTTTTTTAATACTGGGGCCACCACGCCTTTTGTGGGGTTTACGATACATTTCAAATTTCCCGTTGTAAGGGCTAATGTTCTTTTCCCAACCTCCAAAAGACCCGGCCCAAGTTCTCCACCTTTGGCAGGAAAAGGGGGCCACTCCTTCTGAAAACCGGCCCCGATAAAATTAGGAGGGTAGGAGATGTCAGATTTAGGGAAGGGATTCCCCTTTGGAATCCTAATTAGGTAAAAAAAAGTAAAAAACGCTATTTTCGTCGGAAGAAAAATATGGACATGATGACCTTAATACCACCCTTGACTTGAAACACGGATCGATAAAGAACATCAAAAGGGAAATTCTATCCAACAACTGGTATACCCTAAATAAATATACCTATCAGTATCAAAGACCTGACGGGAGTTGGGAGACCCAGGAGCGGGAGGCTTATGACAGGGATAATGGTGCGGCCATTCTTTTGCTCAACAAGGAAAAGAAAACCGTAATCCTTACCCGTCAGTTTCGAATGCCCACGTATGTAAATGGGAATAAAGATGGGATGATGATTGAGGTTCCTGCCGGATTATTGGAGGGAGATTCCCCTGGGGATCGTATCAAAAAGGAAGTAGAGGAAGAACCGGGATATCGCATAGAACGGGTGCAGAAGGTTTTTGAATCCTATATGTCCCCAGGATCGGTTATGGAAATCCTGTACTTCTTTGTTGGCGAATATAGTGATGCCCACAAAGTTGGTCTGGGCGGGGGAGCCGAAGGGGAAACCGAGAATATCGAAGTTTTGGAAATTCCTTTTACAAAAGCGATGGCTTTGGTAGCTTCCGGGGAAATCAAGGACGCCAAGACCATAATGCTCCTGCAATACGCGCACATCAATGAACTGGTTTAGGTATTTTTCCTGACCTTCACTACTGCTGGCAGCGACTGGCCTACTGCCAACTTCAGTAATTGTCCCTTAGAACCTTCAGTACCTTTTGCATGCGCTGTTTTACACGCCTTGAGGGCAGTCGAAAATGGTTGTTCATAAAACTAAATACCAATGTCTTCCCGGATTTGGTCAATAGGTAACCACTTAAGCAGTGATTGTTGCCCAAGCTACCGGTCTTTGCATAAACGTAGGGATTTGGGTCTCCCGGATACCAGTTTTCCAAGGTTCCGGAGACGCCTCCAATAGCAAAAAACGAAAAAAGACGTTTTTTTGGAATTTCCCGGTACATTTTCAGGAGTACATGTACCATGGATTGCGGGGTGAACAGATTGTAACGGGAAAGTCCCGAGCCATCTACCCATCGTGGTGGCTGCTGTAAGCCATTTAGGAGACTGTCTAGAACATAGGTGCGCACTTTTTGGGTATTTAAGGTATCCCAACGCGCAGCGGCACATGTTATAAGCAATTGTTCGGCCAGGAAGTTATCGCTTACCTGCATCATCCGTTTTAAAACGGAATCCGAGGGGTGGCCATAAAGAATGGTTTTTGAAATGTGGGAAGGGAATTTGGCCTTACCGATGTTTTTGCCCAGTTCCTGAGACAGTAGGGCAAGTGTAAGACTATCGCTGGTGATATAAGGGATTTCCAAAGTATCTTTTGTCCC
>JBCCZF010000655.1:0-2097 GCA_039188035.1 Bacteroidota bacterium
CCACCGGGGCTCTAACCTGGCACCCCCTTATTATCCGTCTGGTGCTATAACCAGCTTAGATATAGCACCTCTTTCGTTTTTGCTAAAAACGACAGGTTGCAAATTCCAAGCTCCAAAAATTGGATTTAAATTTGGCTGTGCAATATTAGCACTATTTTTGCTGTGCCACAAGACCTAGGGCAGTGCATTTCGCCAGGAAATCGTTTGGAAACGAGTTCTGCTCAAACGTGTTCCACCGGTTACCTTAAAAGATACGGTACAGGGCAACGGCGACCGCTTACGGATCATCCGGCGCATCCTGACACAGTTCCACCAAAACCCCGTTAGCGGTTTTGGGGTGCAAAAAGGCCACCAACTTATTATCGGCTCCTTTTTTTGGGGTTTCGTTCAGCAGGGTAAAACCCTCGGATGTCAGGCGTTCCATTTCGGAAACAATATCGTCCACCGCAAAGGCAATATGGTGTATCCCTTCACCCTTTTTTTCGATAAACTTGCTAATGGGGCTGTTCTCGCTCGTCCCTTCCAGGAGCTCGATCTTGTTGGGGCCCGACTTAAAAAAAGAGGTCCGCACCCCCTCCGAGGCCACTTCCTCCATCTTATAGGCAGCTTCCCCAAACAATTTTCCAAAGAGAACGTTGGAGCGTTCCAAATCCTTGACCGCGATACCGATATGTTCTATTTTATCCATCATACTTGGGTGCTTTTTGGGATTTCGGCTCAAAATTAAGAACTACAGGGGCACCAAATGCTGCCAAAAGTCATAAAAGGCCTATTTTTGCTCCATGGAATCGCAACGACAGCGGAAAATAGCGGGAATCATTCAAAGGGATATCGCGGATGTCCTAAGGGTCGCCATAAAGGATGGGGGGCTTAGCGGAACCCTTATCTCCGTGACTAAGGTTTCCGTAACCGTAGACCTGTCCATTGCCAAAGTGTACCTGAGCATTTTCCCCCCAAAGGATACGGAAGAACTGATGAAGGGCATTACCTCCAACGGCCCTTTGATCAAACACGAACTGGCGCAGCGCACACGGCACCAATTGCGTCGCATGCCGGAACTCTCCTTTTTTGTGGACGATTCCCTGGATTATATCCAAAACATAGAGGAATCCCTTAAAGGGGAAGAAAACCCTTTGGAAAATAGGGGCCTTTTGGAAAGGCGAAAAAAATTGTAGAGGTGAACTTTCCGGGCTACATCGCCAAACGTTATGTGCGTTCCAAAAGCAGTCAGAACGCAGTGAACATCATTAACTTTATTACCTTCCTGGTGATTGTCATTGGATCGGCGGCACTGTTTATTGTCCTTTCCGGTTTTGCAGGCCTAAAGAGCTTTAGTCTGGCCTTTAGCCAAAACTTTGATCCCGATCTTAAGGCGGTACCGACCCAAGGCAAATACTTTTCCATTTCTCCGAAGCAGGAAAAAGCACTGGGGAATATTTCGGGAATCCAGGTTTTTTCCAAGGAATTGGAAGAACAGGTATTGCTGATGTTCCAGGAAAAGTTCCATCCCGCCTATGTGAAGGGAGTGGATGCCAATTACAACAAGGCCGTCCAAATAGACAGTGCCATGTATTACCAGGAATGGGTACTGGATGAATTGCGGGGCGTAAGCGGTATCGGTATTGTAAATCTATTGAACCTGACCACCAATCAGTTTAGCGAGCCCTTGGAAATCTTGGCCGTTAAACCCGGGAAGGGGCCCCTATCCCTCTCCATGAACCGCAAACTATACAATACCCTGCCCCTCTTTATCTATGGGGTATACGCCATTGAGGAAAACCTGGACAAAAAGTATGTCTTTGCCAACCTGCCTTTGGTGCAAGGCCTTCTGGACAAGGACAGCCTACAGATCTCGGGCATTAATTTTAAGATGGACAAGCAGGCAGATCTGAATCAAGTAAAGGATCGTATTGGGGCTGTCTTGGGCGATGGGATACAACTCAAAAATCGGCAGGAGCTCAATAGCACCCTACACCGTATGCTGAACACGGAAAACCTGGCCACCTACCTTATTTTTACCTTGGTATTGATTATTGCGCTCTTTAATGTAGTGGGCGCCCTAATCATGATGATCCTGGACAAGCAGCAAAACTCAAA
>JBCCZF010000656.1:0-2081 GCA_039188035.1 Bacteroidota bacterium
AATGAACGAACCACCCTTTGCACGCTTACCGGCACCTATGATAATGAGTATTTGATTGCCGTACTGGAAAGTATCGTTTTTGCAAAGAAGGGACTTACCTATACATTCGACGAGGACAATACTATTGTTTTTTACGGCAATTGCAACTAAGAATAACCATATCAACCTTAAAACCGAATAGGCCAATGAAGTAGAAAGTACATAAAAAAGCAGCCTGCGACACTTTGGCGAGCGATTACAGACTGCCTAAAGCTTAACGATTCTTAGCAACCATTAAACAGTATGTGAAATTATGAATTACATAACTTTAAAACAATTTATAAAATTGTCTTTCCAAGCCCTTTGTTTCCTCATTGTCATTGCCTTACTGAATCCGGTATTGGCGGCCAATGTCCGGGGACAAAAATTAAGTGAATACCGTGTCCACTTAGATCTTGAAAATGCCTCCGTAGTTGAGGTCATGGATGAAATTGAGGCCCAGACCCATTTTAGGTTTATTTACGACAATAGAGTAAAGCGATTGGGCAATACCTATAACATTAATTACGAGCGGGTTTCCCTAAAATCCGTACTGGAATTGATTTCCAAGGATGCCAGTCTTTCCTTTAAACGAATTCACAAAACCATTTCAGTGGATATCGTACCCAAAATAGCGGTCAAGATCATTGAGGTACAGACCAGGTCCGTTAGCGGCGTGGTGACGGACGAGACCGGTACGCCATTGCCAGGGGCATCGGTGGTGGAAAAGGGCACTAGCAATGGTACTTCTACGGACTTCGACGGTAATTTTACAATCGACGTTTCGGATAACGCTACGCTTACTGTCTCTTACCTTGGCTATATAACCCAAGAAATTGCAGTAGGCGAAAGAACCTCCTTAACAGTGGAATTAATTCCCGATGCCACGCAACTGGAGGATGTGGTGGTTGTGGGCTACGGCATCCAAAAGAAGTCCGATGTAACCGGTTCCATCTCCTCCCTGAAGAGTGAGAACTTTAATAAGGGGGTAGTTGCCAATCCGGGTCAGCTTTTACAAGGTAAAGTGGCTGGGGTAAATGTTACCAATAGAAGCGGGGAGCCTGGAGCTGCCCAAAACATCATCATTAGGGGGGTAGGAAGTTTGCGATCGGGCGCAACACCTCTTTTTGTCGTGGATGGTTTTATCATCGATAATGCGAGTACGGGGGTAGATACCAACCCCTTGAACTTTATTAACCCGCAGGATATAGAATCCATGGATGTCTTAAAGGATGCCTCCGCGACGGCCATTTATGGGGCTCGTGCCGCGAATGGGGTCATTGTGATTACCACCAAAAAGGGGAAGGCGGGCAAAACGGAAATGAATCTAAACGTATCCACGGCCTTTGCCACCATTGCAAACCCCATGGACGTCTTTAGTGCCGCTGAATTCAGGGAGCAGGTAGTCGCCGTTGGCGGGATGTTGTTCGATGCGGGGGCCAATACGGACTGGCAAGACGAATTGACCCAAACCGGAATCACCAAAAATGTGAATTTCTCCATGAGCGGGGGGGTAGTGGATAAGTCCTCCTACTTTGTATCCGCGGGGGTAGATGATCAAGAAGGTACCTTGTTGAACAGTTCCTTAACACGGTATTCCGGTCGGGTAAACTTGACCCAAAAAGCGCTCAATGGCCGTTTTAACGTTGATTTCAATTTAACGGCTTCCAGAACCATAAATGAACGTCCGGATACCGAGGCGATTATTGTGGACATGTTGCAATTGAATCCTACATTACCGCCGCTTACCGATGGGGAACCCACCTTTTTGGACGAAAGGTTGAATCCCCTTGTCCGTAATCGGATTTTCTTGGATGAGGCCACAACGGACCGTATTTTGGCCAATATTATGCCTTCTTTTGAAATCGTTAAGGGACTTACCTATAGGTTAAACTTGGGAATCGATTATTTATCCACGAATCGGGATAGACAACGCGAACCTTTTAATCTTATCGAAGGTTTTGAGTTGGGTTTTTTGGATACAAGGGCCACGGTAAACAGCAATACCTTGATCGAAAACACCCTTACGTATAACTTCAACACCGGAAAACACAACGTAACGG
>JBCCZF010000657.1:0-2075 GCA_039188035.1 Bacteroidota bacterium
AAAAAAATACCCCTTAAAAATAGGATATAATAATAAATGGAGCCTGCAATTTTATGATTCGCAATTGACAAAATACAAGAAGTCGAAGGTGTCATTTTAATATAATTTTAAGTTTCTGTTTAGAATGATGTCTACTTGCCCGATTTTCGGGGGTATCCATAATCAACTTAATTAACTCAACAACTCAATTTATTATGATTCAAAAACACAAAGAACACTTTTCAAGACTTTGGGGGAGAAGCGGTATGTCATCTTTTCCGAAGTTTTTGCTATTGCTTTTATGTATGGGGCTTCAGGGAGTTTGGGCTTCAGAGGTGACGATGGTTGAAAATCCTGTAAAATCAGTATTCCAATCCACCGTTTCCGGAACAATTTCGGACGAATTGGGTCCTCTGGCCGGTGCCAGTGTGGTGGAAAAGGGGACAACAAACGGAACCCAGACTGATTTTGATGGAAATTATACCTTGCAGGTCGATGCTAACGCGGTTTTGATCATCAGCTATGTAGGATATTTAACCCAAGAGGTGCCTGTAAACGGAAGAAATACGGTAAATGTGCAACTTGAGGAGGACACCGCCCTATTGGATGAGGTGGTCGTTGTGGGTTATGGTACCCAGAAAAAGGAGGCGGTTACCGGTGCGGTTTCCACCGTAACGGCCGAAGATATCGTGGCCTTGCCTGTGGCCAGTTTTACGGAGGCCCTACAAGGTAGGGTTGCCGGGGTGCAGATTACCAATTCCGGGGGCCCTGGGGTAGATCCAATTGTACGTATTCGCGGTGTGGGATCCATTAGTTTTGCCTCAAATCCACTCTACGTGGTAGACGGTTATCCCGTAGGGGGCTTGGGCGACTTTGACAATAACGATATTGAATCCATTTCCGTTCTAAAGGATGCGAGTGCCGCGGCCATTTATGGGTCAAGGGCTGCCAATGGGGTAGTGCTGGTCACCACCAAAAGAGGACGGCCTACAGGGGAGACCAAATTCCAATATCGCGGGTTTACCGGATTTGCACAAGCCGCTTCCAAGTTAGATCTCTTGAACCGGGAGCAATATCTCCAATACGGTAGGCAGCTATTGTCCAATAATGGAGATGCATTTCCCTCCCGTTGGGCAGAATTGGACACCCCTATATATGCAGGGACTTCCCAGACCTATGCGGAAACCGATGTGGACTATCAAGACGCCCTATTTAATACGGGCATTACAAGTTCACACAATCTTAGTGTACGCGGAGGAAGTGAAAAGTCAAGGATATTTGCCTCCTTTGGGTATTTTAACCAGGATGGAATCATTGTAGGAACGGGGTACGATAGGTACAATTTCCGGGTGAATTCGGACCATGATATTAACGATTGGCTTACGCTGGGGCAATCCCTGACCTTGGCCACCAGTGAACGCCAAAACGAGGCCTCCCTGGGGGGTAGGACCCAGATACAGAATACCATTCGGGGCATTCCTTATATTCCCTTGTTCGATCCCACATTAGAGGGCGGCCTTCGGGCACCGGACGGAAGGGACGGTTCCGACCCTGAGAATCCTCTGCGTGGTGGACTTTTGGACAAGAACTTTGACCGTAACGTCCGGATTTTCGGTACGGCCTATGCCAATGTAAAACTAATGGAGGGATTGCAGTATCGATTTACCGCAGGAATCGATTGGAACAGTTTTAGGAACAGCCAAATCCTACCGATTTATAACGATGGCTTTAGGGAAAGACCAGATCAGATTATTATAGACAATAGGAATACCTCTACGGGAAATTATTTTTCCAACCAATTGAATTTCAACAAGACCTGGGGCAACCACAATGTCGATGCCATAGCGGTAGCGGAGCGGCAGGACTTTAAACTAACCAGCCTTAATGGACAAGGGCAACGCCCAAACAACAATGTCTCGGTATTGACAGGTACCGAAGCGCAAACGGTGCAGGGAGCCGAGCAGGAAAATGTAATTTATTCCTTCCTGGGCCGGGTGAACTATGATTTTGGGGGACGTTATCTGTTCAGTGCTTCTTTAAGGCGGGACGGTTCCTCCAAATTCGCCGATGGTTTTAAATGGCGTACCTTCCCTGGG
>JBCCZF010000658.1:0-2070 GCA_039188035.1 Bacteroidota bacterium
CCCTAATCCTTTTATTTCTGATTTCCACCGATGGAGTCTTTTGTAGCTTCTTCAACAATTGGTAGTAATACTTGTATGCCGTGTAAACGCCAAATTTCGCCTCGGAAGGCAGTTGTAGAATACCTTCATACCCACGATGAAAATCATTCTTTATTTCATTTACAATCCTATTTTTGGAGTGCTCATCCAACGCGTTCAGGTTGGTATTTGGAAAATAGGAGCGGTTCAAATCCTCAAAATCCTGCTTCAGGTCGCGTAGAAAATTTACCTTTTGAAAAGCCGAACCCAGAGCCATTGCAGCGTCTTTGAGTTCCTCGTATTTTTTTTCATCACCCCCTACAAATACCTTGAGGCACATGAGCCCCACCACATCGGCCGAACCATAAATATAGGCCTTGTATTCCTCCTCAGAAAGATAGGTCTTTTTGGTGAGATCCATACGCATACTTTTCATAAAAGCGGAAACTAAAGGGTAGGGGATACCGTATTGGTGATAGGTATGCTGAAAGGCATTTAAAATGGGGTTTAGGCTTATTTTTTGCGTCAAGGCGTCATCGAGACTTTTTTCAAACGCATTAAAAAGATTCTGCTTTTCATAGTCGTGGAAGGTGTCCACGATTTCATCGGCAAAGCGTACAAAGCCGTAAATGTTATAAATATCCTTTCGAATGGAGGGGTGTAACATACGTGTAGCCAATGCAAAGGAGGTACTGTAGGACTCCGTTACCAGTTTACTGCAATCATAGGAAACATGGTCAAAAATGGCTTTCATATGCTATCTATAGGTTTTGCGAATGAGTTGGGAAACTAATTTGCCGGAGATTAGGGAAGGAGGAACTCCCGGCCCCGGAACGGTCAATTGGCCCGTAAAGTAAAGTCCGTCCACTTTTTTGCTTTTGAGTCCGGGCCGTAAAAACGCGGTCTGCAAAAGGGTATTGGCAAGGCCAGAGGCATTGCCCTTATAGGAATTGTATTGGTCCACAAAATCGTTTACGCAAAAGGATTCGGTAAAGCGGATGTATGGGGTAACCTCTTGCCCGATACGCTTTTGGAAACGGTCCATGACCAGGTCAAAATATTGGTCGCGAAGTTGGGGCGTGTCCTCAAGGCCCGGGGCAATGGGCACAAGAAAAAAACCGGCCTCGCAACCCTCAGGGGCCATATCCGTATCGGTAATCGAGGGGAAATTGGCATAGAATAAGGGATTGGAAGGCCATTGGGGCTTGTCGTATATTTCTTTGGCATGTTGCTCAAAATCCGTGTCAAAAAATAGATTGTGGTGCTCCACGCCTTCCAATTTTCGATCAAAGCCGATGTAAAACAAAAGGGAGGAAGGGGCAAAGGTCTTTTGTTCCCAATAGGTTTCCGAATATTGTCTATTGGCCTTGTCCAACAGGGATTCCGTATGGTGGTAATCCGCTCCGCTTAGGACACAATCGGCTTGTATTTCCCTTCCTTGGCTTACAATCCCGGTACAAACACCGTCCACCACCTGTATTTTTTCAACTGGGCTATTGGTATAAATGACCACTCCCAACTCCTCTGCCAAGGTCTTCATGGCCTTGATTACCGCATACATCCCCCCCTGGGGGTGCCAGGTTCCCAACCCAAAGTCGGCAAAGTTCATAAAGCTGTAGAACGATGGGGTCTTGCTGGGCTTGGCCCCGAGGAAAAGTACCGGAAACTCCAGGGTAGAGATAAGTTTGGCATTTTTGAAGTTCTTGCGTACCGCACCGCTTATGGTCTTAAAAAAACGGTCTACCCGTAGGAGGGTTTCCTTGGTGATCAACTCCAAGGGGGAAAGCCCAGGGCGCAGTACCACTTTATTTATGGCAATATCATAATTCTCTTGGGCCTCTTTGATAAACCGGCGCAACGGTACCGAACTGCCCTGCTCTACGCGTTCAAACTCGGAACATATGGTATCCATGTTATCCCCTATGGTCAGGACATCATCGGAAAAGTAGATTTTATAGGCCGGATTAAGTTTTTGCAACAGGTAGTCGTCCCTGGTCTTTGTCCCAACATCCGCAAAAAAGCGATCAAAAATGTCGGGCATCCAATACCAGC
>JBCCZF010000659.1:0-2042 GCA_039188035.1 Bacteroidota bacterium
CGTTTTTGGGTATTGTGCCATTAACCCCAATCCCACAGCGGAACAATTGGCGGAGATTGCCATTGCTTCTGCCACTTCGGCCTCTAGCTTTGGTATTGAACCTAAGATTGCCATGCTTTCCTATTCCTCGGGCAGCTCAGGGAAGGGGGAGGACGTAGATCGGGTACGTAAGGCCACCCAATTGGTGCGCGAACAACACCCGGATGTAGCCATTGAAGGCCCCATACAATATGACGCTGCCGTGGACCCCATAGTGGGTAAAGGAAAATTGCCCGATTCCAAGGTGGCGGGGCAAGCTTCCGTATTGATTTTCCCCGATTTGAACACAGGAAACAATACCTATAAAGCGGTGCAGCGAGAAACCGGGGCATTGGCCATAGGTCCCATGTTACAGGGATTGAACAAACCGGTCAATGATTTGAGCCGGGGTTGTACCGTGGATGATGTGTTCAACACTGTAGTCGTAACGGCCATTCAAGCGCAAAATCAGTGAAATGGAGACCATGAAGTTATTAATCATCAATTCAGGCAGTTCCTCTATTAAATTCCAGGTTATGGTGATGCCGCAAGGGCAAGTGCTCTGCAAAGGGATGGTAGAACGGCTGGGGGAGAAAGATGCCCAGGTCCATTATAAAAAAGGGGACTTCTCCCTAAAAAAGGAAATATCCATTAACACCCATCATGAGGGTCTGGAACAGGTTATGGCGCTGATAAAAGACCCTAAAAATGGGGTAGTGGGCAGTGATGGGGAAATTGATGTGGTTGGGCATAGGGTGGTCCACGGCGGGGATTCCTTTGAGGGAGCCACCGAGATTACTGAGGAGGTACTGAAAAGGATCAAGGAACTTTCTTTTTTGGCCCCCTTACACAATCCTGCCAATGCTACGGGAATTGAAGTATGCCAAGGGCTGTTTCCCACTGCTGCGCAAATTGCGGTTTTCGATACTGCATTCCATCAAACTATTCCCCCCGTCGCCAGTAGCTATGCCATTCCTAGGGAGTTGGCGGCGGAACATCATATCAGGGCCTATGGTTTTCACGGTACAAGCCATAAATATGTTTCGGAAAAAGCTAGGGCTTATTTAGGGAAGAAATCCTCTCGGTTAATTACCATTCATTTGGGCAATGGCTGCAGCATCACGGCTATTAAAGAGGGCAAAAGTGTGGAACACTCGTTGGGCTTTGGTCCTTCTAACGGATTGATTATGGGGACGCGTAGTGGGGATGTGGACCAATCCGTTATTTTTTATTTGATCGAATCGTGTGGATTTACGCCACAAGAAGCAAACACTATGCTCCAAAAAGAGAGTGGCCTTTTGGGATTGACCGGATACTCGGACCTAAGGGAGATTGAATCAGGGGCCAAAAAAGGGAACAAGGATTGTATATTGGCCTTAGCGATGACCGCCCATCGCATTAAAAAATATATCGGGGCGTATATTGCCATACTCAATGGGGTGGACGCCCTTGTTTTTACGGCAGGTATCGGTGAAAATTCGGATGAGATGCGCTTTAGGGTCTGTTCCAAAATGGAAGCCTTGGGGATTACGTTGGATGCTACAAAGAATACCCAGGTATCTTCCAAAAATGAGGTATCCGAAATTCAAGGCCTTGGTGAGGTCAAGGTATTGGTGGTACCTACTGATGAAGAACTGGAAATAGCCAAGCAGTGTTATGGGGCCGTCAATGCCTCCTAGGGCTTTTGTAGGCTTATTCGATATTAATGCCTTTAAGTACTAGCGTTTTGTAATCAGGATTCCGTTTTAGGTACAGCGCCACAAAGGGACAAAGAGGAATCAAAGTCAACCCTTTTTCCTTGATGTCTTCCAAGGCCTGTCTAACCATTGCGGACCCTATACCTTGGCCTTCCAATCCCTTGGGAACTTCGGTATGGGTGAGGTAGATATTGTCTTTGGCCCTAATATATTCGATAAAGGGGGTATGTTCCGGCAACTGTAATTCGTAGCGCTTTTTTTCTGGGTTGTCAATTAAGGGATAGCTCATGGGGTCTTTTTCTTAAAGATACATAAAGCAATGGCGAA
>JBCCZF010000660.1:0-2036 GCA_039188035.1 Bacteroidota bacterium
CCCTACGGTAAAATTAGGGGTATGTGTTTCACCTTGCTTCAATATTATTGGTGAAAACACATGATATCTTAACCTACTTTTGGACAGGGGTCGTTTGAAAAAACAAATTTCTTTATAATTAAGAAGGGATACACCCGATTATACTTGAAAAAAACGTAAGGGATTACGGTTAATTTTCCATAAGAATGTATCAAAAATTGCGAAGCGGTTATCTTAGCGGATACCTATATTTAGTTTTAATCCTGAAACAGATAAACTGGGATTTATGTTTCGAAAAATAGCCCTGTTATCCTTCATCCCCGCCCTACTATTGGCCTGCAATGAGGTGCATGAATCGGCTCAAAAAAGCGCGCGACCTTCCCCCAAATTTGAGCGCCTGCCCTACAACCATCCGGGACTAGTAGTAGACCTTGGTGTTGGCCTTTGGGCTTCACCCTTACCCGTTGACTACGAAGGTGATGGTGATCTTGATCTTTTGGTATCCTGCAATGATGTGCCCTTCCATGGGATTTATTTTTTTGAAAACACCAGCGGAACGGCATTTCCTGTTTTTGAACCCCCTGTAAGGGTGGGCGACCCCATAAAACATATTCAGGTTTCCTATGTAAATGGGAAGCCTCATTTTTTAAGACCTGGGGAAGAATTGGAGGACTTTATGACCGCCAGAACGGAAAAGGTCAGACCGCTTTTCCCAGGGGATACCTTTTCCAAGCTGCACAACAAAATCCGCTTTAACCAGTGGAAATATGTGGATTATGAGGGCGATGGCGACCTGGATATTGTTGTAGGCATCCAGGACGGCGAGGATTACGGATGGGACAATGCCTTTGACGATCAGGGGAACTGGACCAATGGCCCTTTGCATGGTTTTGTATATCTCATTGAAAATGTGGACGGCACTTATAAATTACGGGACAAAATCCTTGCTGGGGGGAAACCCATTGACGTATATGGTGCCCCTTCCCCGAATTTTGATGACTATGACAATGATGGTGATCTGGATATCATTTGCGGGGAGTTTTTGGACAGGTTTACCTATTTTGAAAACACAGGTACCCGGAGCAAACCAAAATATGCCCCGGGGAAATACCTAAAAAATGAAAGCGGAACCCTTAACATGGACCTGGAAATGATCTTGCCGGTTTCCTTGGATTGGGATAAGGACGGGGATATCGATCTGGTGGTCGGCGATGAGGACGGACGGGTCGCCTTTGTAGAAAACACCGGAAAAGTACAGGACGGGATGCCCCTTTTTAAGAATCCCGCCTATTTTAAGCAACGCGCCGAGCATGTGAAGTTCGGTGCTCTGGTTACCCCTTTTAGTGTGGATTGGGAAGATGATGGGGACGAAGACCTTATCTGCGGCAATTCTGCGGGTTACCTTGCTTTTATCGAAAACCTGGATGGTGGGGACACCCCCAAATGGGATGCCCCGAAGCTATTAAAAAGTGAAGGTAAGGTCATCCGAATCCAGGCGGGTGAAAACGGTTCCATCCAAGGGCCTTGTGAGGCCAAATGGGGCTATACCACCCTATCCGTTGCCGATTGGGACCATGATGGGCTACCCGATATTATCCTCAATTCCATATGGGGAAAGGTGGTCTGGTTTAAAAATGTGGGAAGCCCGGGGAAACCAAAGCTCGGAAAGGAGCGGCCTATACGGGTACAATGGCCAGAGGAAACCCCAAAGCCCGAATGGTTTTGGTGGAATCCGGAAACCAATACCCTAGCCACCCAATGGCGGACTACCCCAACGGCAATTGATTGGAACAACGATGGTCTCATGGATCTGGTAATGCTAGATCAAGAAGGTTATCTCAGTTACTACGAGCGCTATTCGGAAAAAGAAGAACTCTTCCTAAAACCCGGAAAACGCATTTTCCATTCCGCCAACGGTACGTATGACCGAAAGAATGTGCTGATTGACACCCGAAAAGGCCCCATACGGCTTAATGAGCGAAAGTATGGCAGTAGCGGACGAAGAAAACTGGCCTTTGGGGATTGGGACTCCGATGGGGATACGGACATTGTCCTTA
>JBCCZF010000661.1:0-2027 GCA_039188035.1 Bacteroidota bacterium
CAAAAACATATAACCTTTAATACTTTAAATGATGAAGACAAAAAAAGTTCCCCCAGTTCTATTGCTTCTTGCCGTTTGCGGACAGATGCTATTTGGGACTCCACCCCATGAAAGATCGATCTCCCCTGAAATGGTCATCCGTACCCTTACCCCCATCCAAGATGGGCTAACAGATGCATCGGCCGAAGACCAAGGCCCCGTACTATCCTTGCAAAAAGCGGTAAACCTTGGGTATATGGTATTTGATCTAGGTGGATTGCCCGCGGACATCGTCCGGGCCGAACTACAACTGACCCTGGAGGCCCATTCAGGCCCGGGAATCCTGGGCATTTACCAAGGATCCGACCAAAGCGGTGAGGCCCTAAAAAACATGGTCCGGCCCGAGATTGGCCTTGGAAGTGTAAATGGGGAGTATCCCAAAGGAAAAAAAATAAACATTGCCTTGGGCGCCCTGCCCAACACCGGAAAACTCACCCTACTATTGGCCTATAATGGCGAAGGAAACTTTACCATTGCTTCCAGGGACAACCCAAATCCCATGGTCAGGCCAGAGCTTATCCTGGCCTTGGACTTTCCTGCAGTTGCGGATTCCCTGGTGTCCAAAAAACAAAAGCCCAAACGGGAAACCAATGGAGGTACTACTTCCGGTACCCCCAGCGAGGAGGTAGTGGTAAGATACTCGGTAGAGCCCTACACCCTATTGGACAAGGCTCCGACCTTTGAGAACACCACCACGGTATTTCCCAATCCAACCCAGGGTATCTCTTCCATAAACTGGAAAAAAGAATACAATGCCCTAGTTACCCATATCCAGGTAACGGACATGCGCGGGAAGCCAATACCCGTACGTTGGACAAAAGGGAAAGGGGAAGCACAATTAGACTTAAAAGGCCAATTGCCTGGAGTATATCTCGTGAACATTCAACTGTCCGATGGCGCTGAGATACAGAAAAAAATAATCAAGAAATAGGCACAATATTTTTGAAATGGTGCGGGACATGCAGCAACTTTTACAAGCTCCTAAGCTTTATAGAGCGGGAACTTGGTCCACGATAGGCCGTAAAAAAAGTCTACTCCTTTTGACCCTTTTTTTGGGAGGTTTTTCCCTGGGGCTTTCACAACCCCAAGAGATAGAACTCCCCTCGGGATCGGCCACCATGGATATCCCTAAGGAGGCAGACACCTATTCCTTCTATATTACGGAAAACCACGAACTGTATTTTGGGGATACGCAATTGCACTATTGGGATCAAGTAGAAAATAGTTTAAGGGAAAACGATAGAACGCTGGGAGCTTTTGTAGTCAAAGATGTAATTGTATATGCTGATAAAAAGGTGCCACACCGTTTGGTGCAAAGATTACGAAGTGAAATAGGTAAGGCCTTCCAGAGACATATCCATTACAAAGGAGTTGATATAACCAGCGAAAAAGGGGTTTCCCTATTTGTGGTGGGATCCGAGCAGAAATACAGGAAAATAGAGGATTTTGGAGATTTCATGTTCAATAGAAACAGAATATATACTCTTCAGGAGATAGAAGGAACACAACAGATAATGGAATTAGGACCTCCCAGCCTACCTCCTGTTGCAGCTATTTGGCAGCATAATTTTGCTCTAGATCTTTACAATCCGGACAGTACCAACATTATGTCTGTTCTAAATAGCCCAAATTTTACCTACAGGAAGATTAAGGTCCTACCCCGTTCACAATTTTCCCTTGACGGGAAACGGTATGATTTGAAGAACAACGATGCTTGGTCCGATATAATCAAAGAGGCCGATTTATTGCTCATAAAGTTTGACTTCACCTTAGATTATGAAGCTTATTTTGAAGCTCTGAATGCCTTTCAACGTTTTAGAAGCTATGATAGGTCATCCATACATGGTCCTTTGAAAAAACCGTATATGTTGGAAGTAACCTATGAATTGGAAGTGCTCCTAAAAGACGCCAATATTGACCTTTTTGGGGACTAAACCGTTTAAAGTCCAAAGGGTTGTCCCCTTCCGGGGAACCAACCCGTCACAAAC
>JBCCZF010000662.1:0-2026 GCA_039188035.1 Bacteroidota bacterium
AGAACTTCCAATACCCTGTTTTCATCCCATTTCGTATCCAGCCTTCGGATTTAAGGATGCCATTTACATAGAAATCTTTGATGTATATGGAATCCCCGGCCTGGACATTACTCGAGAGGACAACGAAGGTAGTTACAAGGACAAGCTTAAGGAACATGGAAGGCGGAGGTTTGTGTTTTAAGGTATAGGTCGATGTAATGTTGCATAACTAACGCCAATATTCTTGGCATGCCATACGGATATGTTCTTTTTTGGGCAGTTGCGTAATCGAGGATATCCTATATTTAGTGGATTGATACACGAGAAGCCGCTTTACCCCCCTATTTCCGATTTACCAGTTCCATAAGATCTACATCATTGCCCAGAAGTACTTGATTGCCGTCTATACGTCCTTTTTGGGGGCCGTTTTCCAACTTTAATACCCCACGGGGGCACACCGCAGAGCAAATACCGCAGCCTACACAGCTAGAACGGACGATGTTCTCGCCCTTTTGGGCATAGGCCCGCACATCGATACCCATTTCACAATAGGTAGAGCAATTGCCACAGGAAATACACTGGCCCCCATTGGTCGTAATCCTAAATCTGGAGAACAAACGTTGTTGAAAACCCATTATGCCAGCCATGGGACAGCCAAACCGGCACCAGCCCCTATTGCCGAAAATAGGATAAAACCCTGTTCCAATGACCCCTGAAAAAATACTCCCGATTAGGAAACTATACGTTTTCCGAAGCCCGTTCGCCTTAAAGAGAAAAACATTGCCCTCACCACTAAAGAAGTGGATTCCTATAAGCACCAATATAATTGTAAGGTAGGCAATGGCACCATATTTGGCATCCTTTTTAAACTCGTCCCGTTTAAATATCATCACCAAGGCAAAAACCGAGGTCAACAAAACGGCAACGCCAATAAGAAACGTACCCCTGGTCAACCAGTATTTGCTGGTATCCGTGCCTAAATAGGAATACACTACCGCAGTGGTGGTCAAAGTAATAAAAACAATAACACTATGGACTACCCAACGCTCAATATTCCAGGCTTTTACACGTTTGTCGCTCAATTGTCTAAAAGGGTCTCCAATGGTCTCTGCCAGACCGCCGCAACCGCATACCCATGAACAATACCAGCGTTTTCCATATTTGTAGGTAAGAAAAGGGGTAATCACAAAAACGGAAAGAATAGCGAATATCAGTATCCCTAGGCCAATGTCCCCCGCACTTAGAAACCCTTTGATCCGATACCCCTCAAAATTGTAATAGTTCAGGGGCCAAATATTTTTTAAGTCAAGAAAGGGAAGACTTCCCCCTTCCAATACGGAACTGCCATTTAAACGCGCCATTAATTCGGGAATGATAAAAGCAAAGGCCGTTTGAAAGAACATAACACTAAGGGTGCGTATCCTTTCATACCGATTGTGCCTGTATTTCCACAGAAACTTGATGCCAAAGGCCAAAATGGCCACGGTATACAAGGTGCCATATACGAACCACTGGCTGGCCGGATTGCCGCTTAGGGCCTTGCTCAAGGGATCGAAGAGCGCAATTACCCCCTTGTTGTCGCCTCCATTTACAAGACCTAGATATTCCGGAAAAAAGTATAGAATAATATAAAATGAGGTGATGGCCAAACCGGCGATCCACCCCCAAAATCCTAAGTTGGAAATGCTTTTGAACCACACTCCATCATTTTTGATTCCGGGATGTTTGCCTTTGTATTGGTCGTACGCAAACCATAGAACGCCTCCGCTTATCAACGAAAGTGAGACGGTTAACCAAAATGCCTTATTGGAAAAGGTAATGCCAAAGGATGCCAATAGCAAAATGGATAGTCCGGACATCCCTATCAGAGAAGCAATTTTTTGGTTTCGGCTCAGTTCCTGGGGGGGTTGGCCTGTAAGTGCCATGCTGCGGCTGTGTTCGTAGTTCATTTTTTACTCTTTATTATTCGTGGTTCATGGTTTGTGGTTGGGCTAATTTTTAAACTTTTGCCCTTTAAAATCCGATTTTCCCAGATAATACATGAACG
>JBCCZF010000663.1:0-2025 GCA_039188035.1 Bacteroidota bacterium
AAGGTCTCCGAACATAACGGCTCTACATTTATAAAGTTATTAATGGGATAGCTTTGTGCCTCCCTCTGGATTAAATCACTAAATTACGCGGATTAACCCTTTTCCACAAGACCTATGAAAAATATAAGGCCGATTCTTTGGGCATGTGTTATTTTTGGCCTTTCCTGTAAAGAGCAAAAAACATCTATGGTTAACATAAAGGCCCCTGTAGCCCAAAAAGTTCCCAAGGAACTCAAGGCACATGACGATATCCGGATCGATAATTACTATTGGCTCAACGAACGGGATAACGAGACCGTTTTGAATCACCTAAGGGCGGAAAAAGCCTATTACGATAGTATAACCGCCCATACCACCGCGTTACAGGAAGACCTCTTCCAGGAAATGAAGTCCCGTTTAAAACAAGAGGATTCCTCCGTACCCTATCACAGCAATGGATACTGGTATGTAAGACGTTTTGAAACGGGGAAGGAATATCCAATTTATGCAAGACACAGGGGAAATCTGGACGCCCCGGAGGAAATTATCTTTAATGGCAACCTCATGGCAGAGGGGCTGGATTACTTTAATCTCGGCGGAATTGCCATTAGTCCGGACAATACCTTGGCCGCTTTTGGGGTAGATACGATTTCCCGAAGACAATACACCATCCAAATTAAAAACCTGGTCACGGGGGAAATATACCCGGACAAGATACGGAACACCACGGGATCCTCCGTATGGGCAGCGGATAACAAGACGTTTTTTTATGTGGAAAAAGACCCGGAGACCCTAAGGCCTGTCAAAATAAAGAAACATCGCCTGGGACAATCCCCTGATATGGATGAAACGGTTTTCCACGAAGCGGACGACACCTTCGGCACCTTCGTATACAAGACCAAATCCAAAAAGTACATTGTTATTGGCTCCCTTAGCACCTTAACCTCGGAGTACCGGATTTTACGCGCGGACGACCCGGATGGCGATTTTACGATTTTTTCTCCCCGGGAAAGAGGATTGGAATACACGATTGCACATTATGGGGATTCCTTTTATGTATTGACCAATAAGGACAAGGCCACGAATTTTAAGCTAATGAAAACTTCCGAAGATGCTACGGAAAGTACCCATTGGAAGGAATGTATTGCCCATAGGCCAAATGTGCTTTTGGAGGATATCGATATTTTTAAGGATTTCTATGTGCTCTCCGAGCGGGAAAATGGGTTGAACAAACTGAAAATCGTTCGTTGGGACGGTACGGACCAGTATTACCTTCCTTTTAAAAGCGAGACCTACACGGCCAATGTAGGCAATAATCCGGAATTTGACACGGATTGGCTGCGGTACTCCTATAACTCCATGACCACTCCCAGTTCCGTTATCGATTTTAACATGGAAACCCGGGAAAAGGTAATCAAAAAAGAGCAGGAAGTCCTAGGGGGCAAATTCCACAAGGACAATTATCGGGAAAAGCGCATTTGGGCCACCGCCCGGGACGGCGCGCGCATTCCCATGTCCCTTGTGTACCATAAGGATACGCCCTTGTCCAAGGAAACTCCTGTGCTGCAGTATGCCTATGGTTCCTATGGAGCTACCATTGACCCTTATTTTTCAACGATCCGGCTAAGCCTTTTGGATCGTGGGTTTGTATACGCCCTGGCCCATATTAGGGGAGGGGAATATTTGGGAAGGCCTTGGTACGAGGACGGGAAACTCCTAAAAAAGAAAAACACCTTCACAGACTTTATCGACTGCTCCGCGTATTTGATACAAGAAGCATATACCGGTCCGGAACATCTATATGCCATGGGGGGTTCGGCAGGGGGCCTGCTCATGGGTGCGGTGGCCAATATGGCCC
The DNA here is from genome assembly GCA_039188035.1 of Bacteroidota bacterium. Lineage (GTDB taxonomy): Bacteria > Bacteroidota > Bacteroidia > Flavobacteriales > Flavobacteriaceae > Ulvibacterium. The sequence goes on from JBCCZF010000663.1 coordinate 1,838, forward strand.
CGGAGCTGTATAAGGGCATTGTGGCCCAAGTTCCTTTTGTGGATGTGGTCACCACCATGTTGGACGATTCCATTCCCTTGACTACCGGGGAATATGATGAATGGGGCAATCCCAACGAGCGGGTATATTACGAGTATATGAAATCCTATTCACCTTACGACAATGTAGCTGCCAAAGATTATCCAAAC
>JBCCZF010000664.1:0-2008 GCA_039188035.1 Bacteroidota bacterium
AAAAAGGTCGTACTTAAAAAAGGAGAGACCCTTATTCGTCCGGGGGAAAAGGTATGTAATTTTTATTATTTGAATACGGGCTGTATCAACTACTACAAGATAGTCGAGGGAGCGGTTAGCGTACTTGAATTTTATACGGAGGACGTTTTTTTTACGGACTTGTATGCTTATGTATTAAACAAACCGGCCACTTCTTTTTTAGAAGCTACTGAGGACACGGTCGTATACACCATCAATAAGACCGACGTAGAGCACTGTTTTCGCAAATCCCATCAATTGGAGCGATTTGGAAGGTTGTCCATGCAGGACGCATTCGTGCGGACCTTTACCAGGGTAGAGCGTCTTAACAATAAAACCAATGAAGAGCGGTATCTCCGACTCTTGCGGAAACGACCCGGACTCTTCCAGCGAGTACCCCAGTACCTTATTGCCTCTTATTTGGGCCTTACCCCTGTAGGCCTTTCCAAGATTAAAAAGCGTTTGGTAAAAAACGGGTAGACGCATTGGGCCTATTTAAATCACTTCATTAGAAACGGCCTAGAATGGAATTGGCCATGGCAGAAACTGAAAGATAAAATTTAAACGGGCTTTTAACGCATTCCATTTTATTAAACCTGTTTAACGATTTGGAACGGGTATTACCATTACTTTAGGAGACAATATTAAAAACCTCAAAAGTATGGCCCATCAATATGTTGATATAGCAACCCTGAAATTTCTGCTCTATAGGGTACATGACCTTCAAAGCATATTGGAGCAGTCCCGGTACGCCGATTATGACCAAGACTCGGTAGATATTTTTTTGAACGCCATCAAGGATTTTTCGGATAAGGAACTTTTTCCCTTTTTTCGTGAAATGGACGAAACCCCGGCACACTATAGGGAAGGAGAGGTTGTGGTGCATCCCCAAGTGGTCCGATATATGGAGAAGGCGGGTGAAATGGGACTTATTGCAGCTTTGTTCGATTATGGGTCGGGTGGGCTTCAAATGCCAAACACCGTGGTCTCCGCTGCCGCATACATCCAAGATACGGCCAATAACCACCTGACCGGTTATGCAGGACTTACCGCTGGTGCCGCGGAGCTGATCGTACATTTTGGCAATGACACCTTGAACCAAACCTATGTTCCTAAAATGCTTGCCGGAGATTGGGGCGGCACCATGTGCCTTACGGAACCACAGGCGGGAAGCTCATTATCCGATATTGTAACGGCCGCCCGACCGGAAGGGGATAGCTATGTTATCTCGGGTCAAAAAATATTCATATCGGGAGGGGATTATCAGGGAGTGGAAAATGTGATCCATTTGGTATTGGCCCGTATTCATGGAGCTCCTGAGGGAACCAAAGGGATATCACTCTTTGTAGTGCCCAAAAATAGAAAAACGGCAAATGGGGAACTCGTTGCCAACGATGTGAACACTTTGGGCGATTTTCAGAAGATGGGCCAGAAGGGATATTGTACTACCCATCTTTCCTTTGGAGATCAAGGGGATTGCAAAGGCTGGCTTGTTGGGGAGGCCAATCAGGGTCTAAAGTATATGTTTATGATGATGAATGGGGCCCGGATCGGTGTTGGACGTGGAGCGGCCGCAATTACCATGGCCGCCTATCAGGCGTCGTTGGCCTATGCCAAAGAGAGACCTCAGGGACGCCGTTTAACGGGTACCGGAAAAAAAGATGTTTCGCAGGAACAGACATTGATTATAAACCATCCGGACGTCAAAAGAATGCTCTTGCTCCAAAAAGTGGTTTCTGAAGGAGCGCTTAGCTTAGTGTTGCTTACCTCTCGATATCATGACCTTTCCACGACACTTGCCGATTCCGATGAACGACAAAAGTATCTGCTATTGTTGGAAATGCTTACGCCCATTGTTAAAACCTACCCTTCGGAAATGGGCTCCGTTTCCGTAAGTAATGGGGTTCAGGTACTCGGGGGATACGGATTCTGCAATGATTTTGTGCTTCACCAATATTTTAGGGATATTCGAATCTTTCCTATTTATGAA
>JBCCZF010000665.1:0-1998 GCA_039188035.1 Bacteroidota bacterium
ATAATTTATCATCTTCCAGTAGTTGTCGTAAGGTGTGGAGCATATTGGCCCCTTTGTAGTACATATCGCCACTTCCTTCCTGGTTTACATCATACGGACCAATTATGGGGCGATCATTCTTGATCAACGCCCGCGTACCAATTACATAGTCGGCGGCCGCCTCCGGGCCATAATAATAGTCTAAGAACAAGCTTTCGGAATAGGCGGTAAAGCTCTCGTGGATCCACATATCGGCAATATCCTTATTGGTAATGCTGTTGGCAAACCACTCGTGCCCCGATTCATGGATAATGATAAAATCGAATTTCAGGCCCCAGCCCGAGCGGGAAAGATCGGTGCCCAAATAGCCATTTTTGTATTGATTTCCATAGGTAACGGAGCTTTGGTGCTCCATACCCAGATAGGGAACCTCTACCAGTTTGTATCCATCGGCATAAAAGGGATAGGGGCCAAACCAGTGTTCAAAAGCCCTTAGCATTTGAGGCACCTGCTGAAACTGTTTTTGGGCTTTGTCATAATTCTGGGGCAGTACGTAATAATCCAAGGTAAGGGTTCCTGCTTCGCCTTCATAGGTGCTAGCAAAATGGGTATATTCCGCAATATTGAGGTTTACCCCATAGTTGTTAATGGGACTTTTAACAAACCAATGATAGGTCTTGGTATCTTGGTCTTCCTCAATTTTTCGCAATCTTCCGTTGGAAATGTCCATCAGATTTTTGGGGACGGTAACGCTAATGGCCATACTATCTACCTCATCGTACATATGGTCCTTGTTGGGCCACCATACACTGGCCCCCAACCCTTGGCATGAAGTAGCGATAAAAGGCTTGCCCCGGTTATCCGTTTCCCAAGAAAAACCGCCGTCCCACGGGGCGTTTTGGGCCACCTTGGGGTGTCCGGAATACATGATCTTAACGCTGTTGAAGCGTCCTTCTTTCTGGTTTTTTTCAAGGTGTACAAAATGGGCATTGCCCTTGGATTGGAACCGCAGCGCCTTTCCATCCTGCCATACGCTTTCTATTTTCATCGGGGGTTGTAAGTCTACCTGAAGCACTTGTCCCGCTTCCAAAACCCGATACCGTATGGTATTGCTCCCGGAAATGTACTTTTTTTCCGGATCCACGGTAACATCCAAGTGGTAATAGTTAAGGTCCCACCAAGAGCGCTCCGGGGTAATGCTGCCACGCAAAGTATCCTGTTCCGTGAAGTTCTGGGCAAGGGAGGTATGTAGTGAAATTGTCCAAAGCAGGATGGAAATAATGAATTTGTATCGTACCATAGGTTTATTCTTCCCGGATAAAGGTCACTTTTTGTATTAGGCCGTCCGCTATCTCATACACTGCCACCGCATGAATTTTGGAGGCGTTTGCCGTAACACGTTCTTCGTCTATAACCGTATTGCCGACTAACATCCTAGCTTTTAAGGTGCAGTGCAGGTTTGGGGTATTCTTAAAAAAACTGGAATACCTTTCACGCATATTCGCCTTTCCGCGATACAGCAGTGTGTCTGGAAACCGGTAAACGGACACCTCCTCCGAATACGCCTCCAAAAAAGCATCAATGTTCCTGGCGTTATAGGCATCCAATTGCTTTTGCGCTACATTTACGGTACCCATGGATTCCCTTCGGCCATGGATAAATGTCATACTGCCTATTTTTCCATTTTTAACCTCATAAATAGCGACCTGTCTACCCTTTTTGCCTTCATTGTCGGTGATTTCCGCATCAATTACCGTAGATCCGACATGGATTCGCTTCACCACCTTCACCTGGTCATTGGGATTGTCCTTCATATACGGTCCGTAACTATCCCGCATCTTTAGGTTTCCCATATAAAGGGTGTCGTTGGGGAAATCCCGGACGAGCACATCCGGACTAAAACAAGATACAAAACCTTCCAGGTCTTTGGAATTATAGGCATTCACCTGTTGGTCAATGAATGTATTTTGCCGTCCCTACATCTGCCTTGGAATTGTAATCGCCCAAGCACAAACCGAT
>JBCCZF010000666.1:0-1996 GCA_039188035.1 Bacteroidota bacterium
GAGTATTATTTAACCCAAAATGATACCACGGCGGCACATGAACAGGCCCTGCTTTCCAAGAAATATGCCATACAAAGCGTAAACAATAAAAGGCTATTGGAAACCCTTGCCCTTTTAGCGCGTTTGGATACCAAAAATGCCGCGGGCTACGCCCAGCAGCAAGTGGCCTTAAACGATAGCCTGGTACAGGCCGAACGGCAGATCCGAAATAAATTTGCACGTATCCGCTTTGAAACGGATGAATTTATCGCCCAAAACGAGGTGTTGGCCCGGGAAAAGAAATTGTGGGCCAGCATTGCCATAGGCCTTTTTCTTTTGGGGCTTGCCACCTATATTATCATAAACCAGCGCACCAAAAACCAACGTTTGCTGTTCCAACAACAGCAACAGGCCAGTAACCAGGAAATCTTTAACCTTTTGTTGGCCCAGACCCGGGAACGTGAAGAAGGAAAAAAATTGGAACAAAAACGGATTTCAGAGGAATTGCACGATGGGGTATTGAGCGACATGCTCGGGGCCCGTATGATCCTTACGGGGCTTAATCCCCGTTCCGATGAAGAGGCCGTCACCGAGCGGAAACGAGCCCTTGGGGCACTACAGCAGATTGAGGGCGAGGTGCGCAATATTTCACATGAATTAAGCCATGCCTCCTATCAAAAAATCAATAATTTCATAAGTTCCGTTACCGATTTATTACGCCCCCTAAAGGACAATGCAGGAATTGAGAGTAGTTTTACCTACGATACCTCCCTGGACTGGGACGACCTTAGCGGAAATGTAAAGATCAATCTCTACCGGATTATCCAGGAAAGTCTTCAAAACTGTGTAAAGCACGCCCGCTGTAAACACGTGGCCCTCTCCTTTACCCAACAGGGCAATGTCTTAGAGGTTACCGTGGCCGATGATGGCCGAGGCTTTCGCCCGAAAAAGGGAAAAAAGGGTATAGGCATGCGCAACATTGCCTCCCGAATGGAAAAATTGAATGGTTCCTGGGAGGTGGAAAGTGAGGAAGGAAAAGGCACGCGGATCCATTTTAGGATTCCGATTACCGAACTTTCCGGATCGGGGCGCGAAGAAAAGGAGCCCATTCAGAAGAAACCCAAAAGTGCTTAGCCATGGAATACGTACGGATTTTAACCATTGACGATCATGAGATGACCCCCTTGGGTTACAAATACGTATTGGAGGGTAAGGACCATGATGGTCTGCGGGTGGTCATGGACGTGGCCTCCAGTTATGACAAAGGCGAGGAGAAAATCCGGATTTCAGCTAAGGGTGTACCGTATGATATTATCCTCTTGGACATTCAACTCTTCCCCCCCAGTGCCAATGATTCGCGAAGTGGGGAGGATCTGGGCAAGTTGGCCCGGAAGTTGGTTCCCGATTCCAAGATCGTATTTATGTCCTCCTTTAGCGACAATTACAGGATCAATGCGATTTTTAATTCGGTAAATCCGGATGGCTATATGGTAAAATCGGAGATCGATGAAAAATCCCTGATCGCCATGGTACATACCGTTAGCGGGGGAAAACCCTACTACTCCGCTGAGGCTTTGGGGGCTATTCGACGCAAGATGTCCAACGATCTGGATGTGGATGATCTGGACAAAAAAATCCTGTATTACATCTCAATCGGTACGCGAACCAAGGATATAGGTTCCCAAATAGCCGCATCCATTACTACCGTGGAAACCCGCAAACGGCAACTAAAGATTCTATTTGGTATTGAGACCGGGAACGATATGGCCTTGATCGAAGAGGCGAAAAAACGTGGATTCCTATAAAAAAACAAACTTCTTTTTTGGGGCGGGGTTTGATTGTCAGAATGTTATCGACAAAATGGACGTTTACAAAGGAAAACCTCGGTTTTTATAAGGTTTTGTGTGGCCTTGGTAAAAGGTTTTACCCCTATTTTTGAGAGTAACGAAACCGCCATTTTCAGTTTGTATGTCTATTTTTCCGCACAACTTTAGGAACAATGATCTTTTTGGCTCCC
>JBCCZF010000667.1:0-1988 GCA_039188035.1 Bacteroidota bacterium
ATAGAAATCTGGAATCCTAAATTGATTTCTGTCACTGAACAGTGCAAATTCCGCCCCATCCAAAAAATAAGTTCCTATGGGAAAGGTAACCGGTCTTCCTGTTTGATACACAAAATTGGCCGAAAAGCTAAAACGTTTGGTCAGTTTATAGTTGCTTACCAGACTAAAATCGTGGGGCTTATCAAAATTGGCGGGGAAATAGTCGCCATTGTTGACCCGTTCCTCAGGAAATTCACTATCCAATTTAATGAAGGAACGGGAGTAGGTATAGCCCAACCACCCGTTTAGGCGGCCTTCCTTTTTTCGAAATAAAAACTCCACCCCGTACGCTTTGCCTTGCCCTTGTAAAACCTCGGCTTCAATGGTTTCGTTAAGCAATAGTTGGGCACCTACCTTATAGTCCAGAATGTTTTTGGACCGTTTGTAATACCCCTCCAAGCTTAGTTCGTACGTGTCGTCGTTAAAGTTTTTGAATAGCCCCAACGAAACCTGATTGGCCCTTTGCGGCTCAATGTTGCTATCCGAAAGCTTCCAGGTATCGGTCGGGGATACCGTGGTATTGCTGGACAGGGTATGAATGTATTGTAGGGTGTTGTTATAACTGGCTTTTACCGAAAAATCAGGTGCAATAAAATAGCGGCCGGAAAGTCTCGCCTCGGGACCCCCATAGGTTTCGATAATTTCATTGTTCCCAAATTCTTTGACCTCCAAAAGGGTTCCCTCGCTTTTGGGAAGCCCGTTTTCGTATATTCTTTGGGACGATGGCCCTAGGGCAAAATACAATGAATACCTTAGTCCTATATCAAACGATAACTTTTTATTCACGGTTATGTTATCGGAAATAAATAGGGCAGATTCCAATCCTTTTTCCCGGGGCAAACTCAAGGGTTCTATTATGGACTGGTCGCCTACAGGTTCAATATCCCCGGGATCTACAAGATATAGCTTGCTGGATAGACCGTAGTTGAGTTTATGCGATTTCCTAAAAAGTTTGAGCAAATTTACTTTGAATTCCGTTTCGTTAATGCGATATCCCAAATCGAAGTTCCTATCCGAGTCACCCTCAAAATCAATACCAAAACCATATTCGCTATTGGAGAGGGATACATTTGCAGAATTCTTCGTATTGAAACGATGTCCCCATTTTAGGGAGACCAGGCGATTGCTATAGCTAAAGAGGGAATCCGAGGTAATGCTAAAGGCGTCCCTACTGTAATAGGCCGTGGCCGAAACGGTGTTCTTTTCATTGATACGGTCGTTGTATTTTGCGATTACATCAAAGAAGGATGCCTTACTGTTTTGTAACGATTCATCGTCCAAGGAGTTCAAGATCCAGTTGGAGTAGGTGCTCCTTCCCCCTAGAACGATACCAGACTTCTCCTTTACTATGGGAATTTCAAGTGTAAGATTACTGGTGACGGGGCCTATTGAAGCTTCTCCGGCAAAGGCTGAGGTATTGGCATCTTTGGTGGTAATATCAAAAACCGAGGATAAACGCCCGCCATATTCCGCAGGGATACTTCCCTTGTAAATGGTAATGCCTCCCGTGGTAAACGGATTTAAAGCTGAAAAGATCCCAAAAAAATGCGAGGGATTATAGAGTACGGCATTGTCCAATAGAATTAGGTTTTGATCGGTGCCCCCTCCTCGGACATTATAGCCGGCAGCACCTTCCCCGGCGTTGGAAATACCGGGAAGTGTTATGGCGGTCTTAAGGATGTCGCGTTCCCCCAACACCAGGGGAATACTCTTTATTTCGGTGATATCGATTTCCACCACCCCGGTAACTACCTTTTCCACATTTCTTTTTCGGTCTACCTCTACCACCACCTCGTCCAATTGTTCCACGTTTTCCCCTAAGTCAAAATCCAATCGACCATTGTTGTACATAATAACCCGTTTTTCTTGGGTTTCCAGGCCAATTCCCTTGGTTTGGATAAAGTTGGCTCCAGCGGGTAGGGTTATTTTATAAAAGCCGTTTTCATCAG
>JBCCZF010000668.1:0-1984 GCA_039188035.1 Bacteroidota bacterium
CCCCTACTTTTTTTATCCCAGCTTTGGGAATCGTGATAGCCAATAAACCAGTACTTAAATTATTCAAGATGCACTTGATTACCCGCTTTTTATCCTTTTTAGGGCTTTTGTTCATTTTACAAGTTATTACGGGGCAGGAAACGTCCAGTTTACATAAGCTCCAAAATCCTGTCAATACCGCATATCTCAAAAAAAAGCTGTCTAAAAGAGGGCCCAATTTGGTGCTCAATCCCAGGTTGGAAAGACAGTTGAAACAAAAAATCAGGACGGATCCCGTAGTTCGAAATCTTTATGAAGGCATTAGGTCAAATGCGCAGGCCATCTTAAAAAAACCATTTTTAAAGCGGGAATTACAAGGGAAAAGATTACTGGCCGTATCCCGTGAAATGTTGTATCGTGTAAATATTCTGGCACTTGTTTACCGAATGGAGAGGGATTCCAAAATCCTAGATCGACTAAACCATGAACTTCAGGCAGTTTGTGCCTTTTCGGACTGGAACCCCAAACACTTTCTGGACGTAGGTGAAATGGCATTGGCCGTTGCATTGGCCATCGATTGGGCAGGTGAAGACCTTCCGGAAAATACCGTGGAGCAGGCCAAGAAAGCCTTGGTTAATAAAGGGATAAAACCTAGTTATAAGGATATAGGTACCTGGTGGATAGGTGGGGATAATAACTGGAACCAGGTATGTCATGGAGGTATGGTGGCCGCCTCCATAGTAACGGCAGATCGAGAACCTGAACTCGCGGCCAAAACCATACGCCGGGCCTTGGACAGTATCCCCAAAGGTTTGGTGGCCTATGCACCGGATGGCGTGTACCCCGAAGGTTCCACCTATTGGAAATACGGAACCTCTTTTTCGGTTTTGACCATTGCCATGTTGGAAAGTGCTTTTGGTACTGATTTTGGTCTTTCCGATTCCCCCGGCTTTATGGAAAGTGCCCATTTTCGTTTACTTAGCAATGCCCCTTCCGGGTACTATTATAATTTTAGTGATTGCGGGGATAAGCGGCGAGAAACAGGAGATATGACGTTGGCCTGGTTCGCCCAAAAGACGGGAAATGCGGCTTTTTTTGAAAAAGAACGATTTTTAAGACCTGTAGAAGATATGGGGAAAATGGATCGTAACGCAGGTGCCGCACTGGTCTGGATATCACAGTTCAAGGAGAAGGAGCGCCAAGTTCCGCCTAGGGCATGGATAGGTCAAGGTGAAAATCCCGTGGCCCTATTTACATCTGATGATAACGACCCCTACAAGTATTACTTAGGGGCAAAAGGCGGTAAGGGAATGAATAACCATGGAAACATGGATGCAGGCTCCTTTGTTTTTGAACTGGATGGAGTACGCTGGTCCGTGGATCCCGGAAACCAAAACTACTATCAACTCGAAAAAACAGGGTTTACCCTTTGGAAAAACTGTCAGGACTGTGAACGCTGGACGCTCCTCACCAAGAACAACTTTGGCCATAGCACCCTAACCGTGGATGGTGCCTTGCACAAGGTAGATGGGCAGGCCATCATCTCAAATTTCGAAAAGGGTAAACATCCAGAAGTTACTTTTGATCTTTCCGCTGCATTTGAGGGGCAACTTAAGCAGGCTTTCCGAAGGTTTGCCAAGGACGGCGATCGTTCATTGTTGATTGAAGACCGGATCCAAGTCCTGGATTCTACAAAATGGGTTGCCTGGCAGTTGATTACCCAAGCGGATGTTGAGATGATCAAGAACGCGGCTGTATTGCATCAAGAGGATAAAAAGCTGTTGTTGGAAAATCTTTCCCATCCGGAAGTTTCCTTCTCCGTGATTTCACTAGATCCGCCACCATTGGCACTTGATCGAAGGATACCGGGCCTAAAACGCCTTGAACTGCGGATTCCCGCCTATTTGCTCAAAGACGGGGAAAACCAGATTAAAGTGCAACTTTCGGGATTTTGATTTTTGCGGTATAGGTGTCGCTCATGTGAAAGTGGTCTTGCCCGTGGTAA
>JBCCZF010000669.1:0-1959 GCA_039188035.1 Bacteroidota bacterium
GGAGTTTGTACCCGTGTTTACACCACTACCCCTAAAAAACCAAACTCAGCTATGCGTAAAGTAGCTAGGGTAAGGTTGACCAATGGGAAAGAGGTGAACGCGTACATCCCAGGTGAAGGACATAACCTCCAGGAGCACTCGATAGTATTGGTTAGAGGCGGAAGGGTGAAGGATTTGCCAGGAGTTAGGTATCATATCGTCCGAGGGGCCTTGGATACCGCCGGAGTGGCGGGAAGGACCCAGCGAAGATCTAAATACGGTGCGAAACGACCCAAAAAGTAAAATTTAGTTAGGTGCTGGTGCTTGGCCGTAATTATAATAAGGTCTTGCATAGCGATTAACGGAACAAGAAGCAATGAGAAAAAGACAGGCAAAGAAAAGACCCCTGCTGCCGGATCCCCGGTTCAACGATCAATTGGTTACCCGTTTTGTGAACATGATGATGTGGGATGGAAAGAAATCCGTTGCCTTTAGTGTATTCTATGGGGCTATGGATATCGTTGAGGAAAAGAAAACGGATGAGGAGAAAACCTCGCTGGAACTTTGGAAGGACGCACTTTCCAATATAATGCCCCATGTGGAGGTAAGGAGTAGGCGCGTTGGTGGGGCCACGTTTCAGATTCCCATGCAGATCCGTCCGGATCGCAAAATCTCCACGGCAATGAAATGGCTCATTACCTATGCCCGTAGGCGTAATGAAAAGGGAATGTCCCAAAAGTTAGCGGGGGAGATTCTTGCTGCGGCCAAGGAAGAGGGTGCAGCGGTCAAAAAACGGGTGGACACCCATAAAATGGCCGAAGCCAACAAAGCATTCTCCCACTTTAGATTTTAAGACAGCAATGGCAAGAGATTTAAAATATACAAGAAACATAGGTATTGCGGCCCATATTGATGCCGGAAAGACCACCACCACCGAACGTATTCTTTTTTATACCGGGGTGAGCCATAAAATTGGGGAAGTGCATGATGGTGCCGCTACTATGGACTGGATGGAGCAAGAGCAGGAGCGGGGTATTACCATAACCTCTGCAGCCACCACCTGTACCTGGCAGTTTCCTACGGAAAACGGTAAGCCTACATCGGAAGCCAAGGATTATCACTTTAATATTATAGACACTCCGGGCCATGTTGATTTCACCGTTGAGGTAAACCGATCATTACGTGTGCTGGATGGCTTGGTTTTCCTTTTTAGCGCGGTGGACGGTGTTGAGCCACAGTCCGAGACCAACTGGAGGTTGGCCGATAACTACAAGGTGCCCAGAATAGGTTTTGTGAACAAAATGGATCGCCAGGGTTCCAATTTCCTGAACGTCTGCAAACAGGTTCGTGAAATGTTGGGCTCCAATGCGGTGCCTATTGTTTTGCCCATTGGTGATGAGGCCGATTTTAAGGGTATTGTGGACCTTGCCAAGAACAGGGCCATTGTTTGGGATGACGAGCATTTTGGTTCCACTTTTGAGGTTATTGAGATTCCGACCGAAATGGTCGATGAGGTCAAAGAGTATCGTGCGGCATTGATTGAGGCGGTGGCGGAATATGACGAGCATCTTATGGAGAAGTTCTTTGAGGACGAGGATTCCATTACCGAAGAGGAGGTGCACGCCGCGTTACGGGCTGCGGTTATGGATAGGGCCATTATTCCTATGATATGTGGTTCTTCCTTTAAAAACAAAGGGGTTCAATTTCTTTTGGACGCAGTTTGTCGATATCTGCCATCCCCTTTGGATAAGGAGGCGATTGTAGGTACGGATCCCAATACCGGCAATGAGATCAGTAGAAAGCCTGATCCCAAAGAGCCTTTTTCCGCTTTGGCCTTTAAGATTGCAACAGATCCCTTTGTAGGGCGTTTGGCGTTTTTTAGGACCTATTCGGGCCGCTTGGACGCGGGTTCCTACATATTAAATAATAGATCGGGTAAAAAGGAGCGTATTTCGCGTATTTATCAGATGCACTCCAACA
>JBCCZF010000670.1:0-1957 GCA_039188035.1 Bacteroidota bacterium
CTTTCCTTCTTCACAGCTTTTTTAATTAACTGTTTATAAGGTTTTTCTGTTTTTTTGCCACTATTGCCATAGTGGGTAGGTTAATTTGGAACGTCAAAAGTCGTACATTGTTTTGATTGGTATACCGTTTTTCGATTAGAGGTACCAAAAACGCTACCAATGGTAATTTACACGGCTTCGACTTCCCACATTTTCTCCTTAAATCAGGTGTGCGAAAACTCTACATGAGTATCCTGCTAAGGCAGAACCATGCTTTTTATGGAGCTTTTGGAATACATACGGCACATAATGAAATGGTGCCCGTTGTATGCTCGCCCCGGTAATTTCACCGGCATCCAGGAATAGGTGATTTCGGCCATTTTTTCCCGGCCCCTAAAGGGCAGAATGGCCGAAATCAACTTAATTCCCGCCTCTGGTGGGCGGACAAAATACCGAAAATCCGATGTTACGGAAATAATAGCTGCTTTAAACTTGATATTACACTAAAGCCAAAAGACAAAGCATGTTTGGCCTACAACTATCTTGTGGCAGATTCGGTAAACCCAAGAGGGGTACTAAATCTGCAGGTGGATATTCCTACTTCATATACCTGTCAAAAAAGGCGATCATTTTCTCAGGATACACACCAAAATAGTTGTATCCGTCAAATCTTCGCTGGGTATTTTCAATCCAGAAGAGTTCCTTTTCCTGGGAGCCTATGGCATCAAAGATCTCCTGGGCATCCTTGGGGTTGTCCGTCCAAACATCGTCCAAGACCTGGGCCATAAAATAGGGGATGTTTACGGCCGGGGCAAATTGCTGGGGACGCATTTCCCCATTGGTGAACCCTCCCAATTTTAGCTGTTCCAGATCCATGAGTTCCATATAGCTGTCCAGTCCCATCAACCCTGCAAAGGAACGCATCAAGGCCGGCATGGAAACCACAAGTGGCCCAAAAAGGCATTTGACCTCGGCGAACAATTCCGGATGGCGGTACAAGGCCTCAAATGCGGCATTCCCCCCTGTACAACGGTTGTAGAGTCCGCATGTCATCGTGCGGAGCTTGGGATGGTTTTCCACATAACGTTGGGCCCCTACCACATCACGCCATTCATAACGCCCAATACCACAGATTCCGCCATTGGCCGCGCCACTGTTCCCATGGTTCCTAAGGTCATAGGCCAGGATATTGTAGCCGGCCCGTGACAAATGGCCCATATGGGCCACAAAATCAATCTCCAGGGTATCTACATTGGAAAATGGGGCGCCAAGGTGTCCTGTGAAACCAGAACGGCTCATGGGCATAGGATGGTTTATTACAATCAATTTGTTCGACTCGCCCTTTACCGATGGAATGTACCACCCTTCAAGAGGTGTCCCATCGCTAGAAGGAAAATACACATCGTCCCAGTTATCCATACCATGGTCCGCCGGGGTTTTATGTACAGGGGTTCTAAACATGGGCCGCACGGCGAACTCCGCTAGATATTTTATGGTTCCGTAATCCTGCTCCGTAATCCGCTTCTGTTGTTCAAGGGCCCTGGTATAGGAATCCTCGCCCATTCTACCATTAAGGGTATTGTTCAAAGTATAATCCAATGTTTTTTCGAAAGTCATGTTTAATCGATTTAAATGAAATTGTAGTTCAAATTTCTTGTAAATCGGCGTTTCGACACACCCACAAACCAAGGAAAGATTGATACAAATTACCGATTGCGATATTGGGAAGGGGTAGTTCCCGTTTGCTTGCGAAATAAACGGGTAAAATAACTGGGGTATTCAAAACCCAATTGATAGGCGATTTCGGAAACCGAATATCTTTTTTGAGCCAATAATTGTTTTGCTTGTGCTACAATATGCTCATGAATGTGTTCCAAGGCCGGTTTTCCCGAATGATACCGTACCACGTCGCTCAAGTAATTCGGGGTAATATGAAGTCGATCGGCAAAATAGTTGACGGAGGGTTGCACAATTTCGC
>JBCCZF010000671.1:0-1948 GCA_039188035.1 Bacteroidota bacterium
CCCCACCCTTCTGGCCAAATCTATTTGAATCCTTGATGTTTTACTTTCCGGAAAGGTAAAACGCATAATTCCCGCCCGTTGGGAGGCGGTAAGTTCGGTCCGAATCCCATAATCCTCCAAGGTTACGGCATAATACCCTGCTTTTATTACCTCTGTCCCATGTTGATATCGCGATCTATACCCGCTTTCCGGATTACTTGGAACCCCCCTGTTTTTATTAAGGGGACCATTTGTTGGGGTAACCAAAAAGTTGCCCAAATCCCCAAACCAGCCTACGCCGCTCATATGGGTAAAGCTAAACCCTTCAATTGTGGGATGTTCGTACGAATATCCAGAACCGTTATCGCCCCCTGAAAAGGTGTCGGGGCTCAATTGTACCAACCCAAATGGGAATACCGTTCCGGGAAAGGTTTTTCCAAAACCGTGTATATCCTTGGTCTTTTTTCCGTAGGTGACCGTTCCAATACTGGGGTCTATATACGCCACCGGACGCTTTGTTTGCTGAGCACTTAAAAGAGCCGCAGCCAAAAAAGCAATACTAAACAATGTTGTTTTACTAGTGCCCATGGGATTTTATTGGTGGCGTTCCTCGCTTTTATAGATATCCACCGGCACGTCATTGCCCATTGCGGTTCCCGGTGTGCTTCTACCCCTTAGTACGATCTGTTCCAATGCTGCCGAAAGTCGCTTTACGACTTTGGGGTGCCGATGGTAAATATTGGTGGTTTCTTCCGTATCCTTCTTCATATGGTATAACTGTATCTTAGGCAACCCTTCCTGTAGGGCGTTTTCATCGGTGGGTACCGTCCACCCACCTGAACCTGGGGTCAATTCCAGTTTCCAATTTTTGTCCCTAATGGAGAATTTTCCATCAATAGAGTGGTGTACCACCCGTTTATAATCGGTTTTGGCCCTTAGGTTTTCCAGTAAAGGAAGGATACTAAAGGAATCCACACCTTCATTTTCTCCCATTTTCAGGCCGGTTATATCGGCACAGGTAGCCATTAAGCTTGCCTGGGAAATCAGTTCACCA
The DNA here is from genome assembly GCA_039188035.1 of Bacteroidota bacterium. Lineage (GTDB taxonomy): Bacteria > Bacteroidota > Bacteroidia > Flavobacteriales > Flavobacteriaceae > Ulvibacterium. Next base: position 1,034 of record JBCCZF010000671.1, read on the forward strand.
TTATGGGTATTGGGTTTTATTTTTCCCGGCCATTTTACAATAAACGGGATACGGTGCCCTCCTTCCCATATATCGGATTTGTAACCTCGGAAATTTGCACTGGGATAGTGCCCATATTCTTTTTCTAGTGTACCCGCCCTTGCCACTGGGGCCGAACAGCCATTGTCACTCGTAAAAAAGACCAACGTATTTTCTTCCATTCCGCTGTCCTTGATCGCCTTGAGTACCCTGCCCACGACATGGTCCGTTTCCATCACAAAATCGGCATAAGGACCCATACCGCTTTTGCCTTGCCATGCCTTGGACGGCACCACAGGGCTATGGGGCGAATTCAGGGCAAGATACAAGAAAAAAGGGGCTTCTTTTTTAGCGTTACCGTGTATGTACGCCACCGCATTATCCCCTAAAAACGGTAACATTTGTACGGGGGGCATTTTATCGATGACCTTATCATTTTTAATGACGGTCTGCATATCCCTGGAATGATGAAATCCCAAATAGCTATCAAAACCACGCGTTACGGGGCCGTGTTTTACGGTAGCTCCTATGGGGGCTCCTATCATTTTGTTCCCTTCGTATAACTTGTAGGGTGTGCCGTTATCGTCTACATAATCAAAGCCCAGATGCCATTTCCCAATAGCGGCAGTGGAATAATCCGCTTTTTTCAACAGTTTGGGCACGGTCAAAATGCTATCCGCAATTAATGGATCTACCTCATCGCCCCCGGCCAAAACCCCTTTTTGCAATCTGGAACGCCAAGCATATCTCCCAGTTAGAACGGCGTATCTGGAAGGGGTACAAACGGCGGAGGTAGAATGGGCATCCGTAAAGGTCATGCCCTGTTTGGCCAAAGTATCTATGGCGGGGGTAGGAATCCTTCCTTTTTTGGGATTAAGGGCGTGGACATCACCATAC
>JBCCZF010000672.1:0-1947 GCA_039188035.1 Bacteroidota bacterium
CGTACGTTGGATAGTTTTTTGGTCTTGGTCACATTTACCGTCATATCGTCCCCTCGCGCGTTTTCCCCGATTACCTGTCCTTCATAGATATCCTCGCCCGGATCAATAAAAAATTTACCGCGCTCCTGGAGCTTGTCTATGGAATAGGGAATGGCCTTTCCGTTTTCCATAGAGACCAGGGATCCATTCTGGCGTTGGGGGATACTCCCCTTTAGGGGTTGGTATTCCATAAACCGATGCGTCATGATGGCCTCTCCGGCCGTGGCGGTCAACAATTGATTGCGGAGCCCGATAATGCCTCGAGAGGGAATTGTAAATTCACAGAGCATGCGCTCCCCCTTTGCCTCCATTGAGGTCATTTCCCCTTTGCGGATGGATACCATTTCCACCGCCTTGCCGGATACTTCCTCCGGCAAGTCTATGGTCAAATGCTCCACAGGCTCACATTTTTGCCCATCAATGGTCTTAATAATTACCTGCGGTTGCCCGATCTGTAGTTCATATCCTTCGCGTCGCATGGTTTCAATAAGCACGGAAAGGTGGAGCACCCCCCGCCCAAAGACCATAAATTTTTCCGCGCTATCGGTCTCCTCTACCCTTAGGGCCAGGTTCTTTTCCAATTCGCGCTCCAAGCGTTCCTTAATGTGGCGGGAGGTAACGTACTTCCCGTCCTGTCCAAAAAACGGACTGTCGTTTATGGTAAAGAGCATGCTCATGGTAGGTTCGTCTATGGCAATGGTCTGGAGACCTTCCGGATTTTCCAGATCCGCAATGGTATCGCCGATCTCAAAACCTTCCAGACCGGTAATGGCACAGATATCCCCGGTGGAAACCTCCTGCACCTTTTTTCGCCCAAGCCCTTCAAAGGTAAAAAGCTCCTTCACCTTGGATTTTACGATACTGCTGTCCCTTTTCACCAGGGAAACCTGTTGTCCCTCTCTTAAACTGCCACGTTGTAACCTCCCTATGGCAATACGCCCCGTAAACGAGGAGTAGTCCAAAGAGGTAATCAGCATTTGGGTATTGCCCTCTTTGGGTTCAAAACTGGGGATGTGGGCTATGACCATATCCAACAAGGGAGCAATGGAATCTGTAGGTTTTTGCCAGTCCTCGCCCATCCAATTGTGCTTGGCCGATCCATAGACTACCGGAAAATCCAGTTGCCATTCCTCGGCACCCAGTTCAAACATGAGGTCAAAAACTTTTTCATGAACCTCTTCCGGAGTGCAATTTTCCTTGTCTACCTTGTTAATCACCACACAAGGCTTTAGACGCATATCAATGGCCTTTTGTAATACAAATCGCGTCTGGGGCATGGGCCCCTCAAAGGCATCCACCAGCAAAAGCACCCCATCCGCCATGTTGAGCACCCGTTCCACTTCCCCACCAAAATCGGCGTGGCCCGGGGTATCTATGATGTTTATTTTGGTGCCCTTATAGTTTACCGAAACATTTTTGGACACAATGGTAATGCCGCGTTCCCGCTCCAAATCGTTATTGTCCAAGATCAACTCCCCTGTATTCTCGTTTTCCCGGAACAGTTGGCAGTGGTGCATGATCTTGTCGACCAAGGTCGTTTTCCCGTGATCTACGTGGGCAATAATGGCGATATTCTTTGTGGAGGACATAAGCCTATTTTTTAAGCCCGCAAAGATACGGCTAATTTTCGCTTGCCCACAAGAAGGAATGTTATTTTTAGGATATTGATTTTTAACAGGTTACTTCACTTTCGTTTGCGAATGACCCAACCCAGTTTTGCCGCCAACAAGATTCCTGCCCCGCTCTCGAACTCGTCAAAAATATAGGCGGGCCCAGCCTCAAGCCGAAACTGAAAGCCGTTAGGGGCAGTTCTTTGAAGACCGTAGACCACCCCAAGGCCACCAAAGACGTTTGAAGCAAAATCCAAATCGCCAATTATGGACTTTCCACTTTGTACGGCGACCATAG
>JBCCZF010000673.1:0-1946 GCA_039188035.1 Bacteroidota bacterium
CCAATCCCATGCAAAGTAGGGCCCCAATGGATAGGGCATAGGACAGACTTAATGTCTTTGGTTTTTTTAGCTGTTCCCCATTTATCAGTTCTTCCAGGTCATAAGCGTCATTGGAATTTAATGCGTACAGGTTTTGTTGACAGGTAATGGACAGATCTTTGTCATTTTCAAATATTTTAACTAAAGAATCAAATCGGTTTAAATCGGTCGGGCTTCCAATTGTTCTAAGCTTAAAATACAGATATTGCTGTCCAATTTTTGACGAAGTCCTATCAAGATACTTAAAAACGTCATCGATATCCAAATCGTCTTTTGTGCTTTCGGATATCAAATGAAAGGCACTTTCTTTATGGGTGTTGTTTTTAAAGTACCTGCCTATTAAGTTGAAATTAAAGTGTTCCCCTTTTTTGGGATTGCCCCAGTTTTGGATGATTTCCCTTTTGAGCTTCCTATTCCATTTTTTCTTTGCATAACGCGATACAAGAAAAACAACAGTGAAAATGAATACTATTCCTAAAGCCCAATTCATGTTTTTGTAGTTATCAGTGGCAAGAGGATTAAAAAAGTAACACGCCTTTGCCAATTTTTATTGGGCGTCCTTGGAAGGCTATTTGGTTTTTTCCGATATCCAACTGGAAATAATAGCCAATGCCTTCGGCGAAAATGTCTGTTCAATTACCCCATATTCCTGGGGCAAACCCGTTTCACTCTCCTGAAAAAGATGGTTCAGCCCCGGAAGTTCCTTTAGGGTGATGTTTGGATTGCCCGCCTTTTTAAGTGCTTTTTCAATGGGTTCAAGGTTTTCCTTGGGCGGCACTTGCAGGTCTTTTTCCCCGATTAAGGCAAGTACGGGGCAATGTACTTTTACAAGGGCATCTGCGGGATCATAGTTTAGGAAATAGACCATCCACGGGGTTGCCATAAAATTGAGCTGCGTATCAATGAATTGCTTTGTATCCATTCCCTTGGGAACCAAGGAACTTAAGTCGCCCTTTTCGATTTCGGCTTCCAAATAGGCTTTTAACTGTCTTTTTAGGGTGGATATATCATCCGAATCCATAACCATTTGAATCATTTTTTCCCGAAGCATTGCCGATTTTTCAACCTCTTCCAGGGGTTTTTCCATAGCTTCCTCGATTAATCTGCCCTGGAGCGCCAGCAGTTCGTTTCCGGGGATTCCCGTTCCGGCCAGCATCACTATAAAGGCGATGGTATCGGATTCCGATGCCACTATAGGGGCAATTAACCCACCTTCACTATGGCCTACAAGCCCAATGGTAGTAGGATCTATTTCCTTGCGTGTCCGTAAAAAGGAAACAGCTGCACTTACATCGGTTGCAAAGTCAGCGGTGGTGGCCGCGGCAAAATCCCCGGTAGACTGCCCAAATCCCCGATCGTCAAAACGAAGCACGGCGATACCGTTTCGGGTAAGATGATCGGTGAGTACCAGAAAAGGCTTGTGACCTACCAATTCCTCGTTACGATCCTGTGGCCCGGTTCCGGAGATAAGTACAACGGCCGGAAACTTTCCTTCGCCTTGAGGAAACGTCAAGGTACCTGCCAAAGTAATCCCTGCCTTTTCATTGGGAAACTGAACCTCTTCTTCAAGATAGGGATAGGGCGGTTCGGGGTCTTGGGGCCGTTTGCTTTTCTTTACAGCTTCTCTAGTGAGTCGCAAAGGGATTTGCAAGCCTCCTTGGGTAAAGGTGCCCTGGAACTCGGAGCCCATCCACTTGGCCTTGTAAACAACACCGATCGGGGCCACGGTAATGGTCAAGGAATCGTTTTTAAATTGTGTACTGGTCACGGGAATGCCCTTGGCCCCTTGATCTGGACTGTCCAGCGTGGAGGTGTATCCATTTTCTGTTTCCGAAATATGAAATACCACGCGTAACCGTAGTTGTTCCAATAGGCCATGCCAATCCCCGGTGATGTCTTGGGCCAAC
>JBCCZF010000674.1:0-1941 GCA_039188035.1 Bacteroidota bacterium
GTCCATAGGGATATATCCAAGGGAAATTACCTTTTGGAACATTTGATGCCCATCATAATAGCTACAATTGGATCCCGTACCCAAAATACAGACAATACCCTGATGCCCTACTTTAGTGGTAGAATATATGGCGGCATAGGTGTCTTCCCGCACTTCGGCGTTGGCATTCGGGAAAAAACTTTTGAAGATCTTTCTTAGGAATTTTCGCATGCGCTCGGTTCCGCATCCAGCCCCATAAAAAAACAATTGTTTTACTTTATCGCTGTTCTTGGAGAGCTCAAAGTTATTGGCTAGCCGATCCTCGATTACCTCCCGAGTAAGTACCTCAGGGCTAAGGCCCAGGGTCTGCGTAAAAAACAGCTGTTCCCCTTTATCATCCAAGGCAATCCAATCGGCCTTGGTCGCTCCACTATCCACAATTACCACCATAGTTGTTTCTCGCTTTAAAAAAAGAATCCTGAAAATATACAAAATGTAGCATACTTTCAGGAAACTTTTATACTATTTACTCTGTTTATAGACTGTGTACGTATTGGGCCAAATCAATTAATTTATTGGAATAGCCCGCCTCATTGTCATACCAGGAAACCAACTTGAAAAACTTGGAATTTAGTTCTATCCCGGCTCCCGCGTCAAAGATGCTGGTACGGGCGTCCCCAATAAAATCCTGGGAAACCACGGATTCTTCCGTATAGCCCAAAATGCCTTTAAGCTCTCCCTCGGAAGCTGCCTTAAAGGCTTTTTTTATTTCTTCAAGAGAGGTATCCTTTTGCAAACGGGCCGTAAGGTCCACAACGGAAACATCCGCCGTAGGAACCCTAAACGCCATCCCCGTAAGTTTTCCCTCTAGGGCAGGTATTACCTTGGTCACGGCTTTGGCAGCCCCGGTAGAGGCCGGAATAATGTTCAATAGGGCACTTCGTCCACCACGGTAGTCCTTTTTGGAAGGGCCGTCAACGGTCATTTGAGTGGCCGTAGTAGCGTGTACCGTGGTCATCAAAGCCTCCTCTATCCCAAAGTGGTCATGAAGTACCTTGGCCAATGGGGCCAAACAGTTGGTGGTACAAGATGCATTGGAAACAATAGTATCCGAAGCTTTTACCTCTTTGTGGTTCACACCCATAACGAACATTGGGGCATCTTTGGAAGGTGCCGAAATCACTACTTTTTTGGCACCTCCATCAATATGGTACTGGGCAGTTTCCAAAGTGGTAAAAATACCGGTACACTCCGCAACGACATCGGCACCAACCTCGTCCCATTTCAGATTTTTGGGATCGCGTTCCGCCGTAATACGTACCGTTTTACCGTTAACCACCAAATGACCGTCCTGTACCTCAACGGTACCGTTAAATCTTCCGTGGACGGAATCGTACTTTAATAGATAGGCCAAGTGCTCAACCTGCAGCAAATCGTTAATGGCCACTACGTCCACATCGTCTCGAAGTACCGTGGAACGAAATACCAATCTACCGATTCTACCAAATCCGTTAATCCCTATTTTTAAGTTTGCCATTTTTTTATCGTTTTTAAATTAAAATTATGTTGTCATTATTTCTGAAACCCGAATGAGCTCCTTATCAATTTTTGTATGCCCTTTAATGGCCTTGTTTATTGGGGTAAGGATAAGTCGGTTATCCTGTATCCCCACCATGAGATTGGTCTTGCCCTCCAATAGGGATTCAACTGCCTTTACGCCCATCCTACTGGCCAAAACCCGATCGTAACAGGACGGGGCACCCCCACGCTGCATATGTCCCAGAACAGAGACCCTAACATCGTAGATAGGCAAGTGTTCCTCCACATATTCCTTGAGTTCAAACACATTGCGGCCTGTCTTGTCCCCTTCCGCCACAATAACAATGCTAGAAGATTTTCCGGAGTGTTTGCTTCGTTTTAGGGATTCCAAGAGACGGTCCAATCCCAAGTTTTCCTCGGGAA
>JBCCZF010000675.1:0-1935 GCA_039188035.1 Bacteroidota bacterium
TGTTAAAATAATGACGTAACTTGTTAAACGAATGCACCTAAGCGCAGGTCTTTAAATAGACGGATTTTGGATCCATGCCGATGTTGGACATCGTAATTTCCTCGGACAACTATTTCCTAAAATCATTGTTTTCTTTAGATTTGCCTGCTTAGAATATAAGGAAGATGAGTATACCAAAAACATTGTTCGACAAGGTCTGGGATTCCCATGTGGTGCAACGCATACCCAATGGACCAGATGTATTGTTCATTGATCGTCATATGGTGCATGAAGTGACCAGTCCTGTTGCCTTTTTAGGTATTAAGAATAGGGGCATCCCGGTAATGCACCCGGAGAAAACATTTGCTACGGCAGATCACAACACGCCCACTATAAACCAACATCTGCCCGTTAAAGATCCGCTATCGGCCAATCAGTTAAAGGCCCTTGAACGGAACGCCGAGGAACATGGGATAAGCTACTGGGGACTGGGCCATGAGAAAAATGGTATTGTGCATGTGGTAGGTCCCGAATATGGAATAACACTTCCCGGGGCCACTATTGTTTGTGGCGATTCACATACCTCCACCCATGGGGCTTTTGGCGCCATTGCCTTTGGTATAGGAACCTCTGAGGTTGAAATGGTCTTGGCCAGCCAATGTATTATGCAGCCCAAGCCCAAAAGCATGCGCATTAATATCAATGGAGACCTCAGTTTTGCGGTTACCCCTAAGGATGTCGCCTTATACATCATCTCACAGCTCACTACTTCCGGGGCAACCGGTTATTTTGTGGAATATGCCGGTGACGTATTTCAGAATATGAGCATGGAAGGGCGTATGACCGTTTGTAACCTAAGTATTGAAATGGGAGCTCGGGGCGGTATGATAGCTCCTGACCAAACCACTTTCGATTATGTAAAGGGAAGGGAATTTGCCCCTAAGGGAGAAGGCTGGGATACCGCTATGGCCTATTGGGATACCTTGCATACTGATGCCGAGGCCCAATTTGACAAAGAATTGACCTTTGATGCCAAGGATATAGAACCCATGATTACCTATGGCACCAACCCGGGTATGGGTTTTGGGATCACCAATACCATCCCTACTTCCAATGAAATCGATGGAGCGGCCGCCACGTATTCCAAGTCTTTGGGCTATATGGCCTTTAATGAAGGAGACCCCATGATTGGCAAACCTATCGATTTTGTTTTCTTGGGAAGCTGTACCAACGGCCGTATCGAGGATTTTAGGGCCTTTGCCTCTATTGTAAAAGGAAGAAAAAAGGCCGATAACGTAACCGCATGGTTGGTTCCCGGATCCCACAAGGTAGAAAATGCGATTAAGGAGGAAGGGCTTTTGCAGATTTTGAACGAAGCGGGTTTTGAATTAAGGGAACCCGGTTGTTCCGCCTGCCTCGCCATGAACGACGATAAGGTTCCTGCAGGAAAATACGCGGTAAGTACCTCCAATAGGAATTTTGAAGGGCGTCAAGGCCCGGGGGCACGGACACTATTGGCCAGTCCTTTGGTTGCGGCTGCGGCAGCTGTTACCGGAAAGGTAACGGATCCTAGAGAGCTCTTGGAACTTGAAACCGCTTAGGGGGTATTTCGCTTTGCGCGAAGCGCATTGCGCTGAAAACTTTAAAAACTAGGAGAGATTTTAAAAAATATGATGTTTGAACTCTAGGTCTTTAAGTTACCCTTGAGATATACAGAATTTCCCAAAATTTTCCGGAAGAGGAACAGTATGGGACTACAAGTCAAATGGGAAGAGCTGCATACTCCATTCCTTCCAACATTGCTGAAGGATGTGGAAGAGAGTCGGATGCGGAGTTTAGGTAGTTTTTGATAATTTCACAAGGTGCTGCCAGTGAACTGGAATATTTTACCATCTTGGCTAGGGATTTAGGGTATTTGTCCAATCCAGAATATGCCAAGTTGAACAATGACGTGAA
>JBCCZF010000676.1:0-1935 GCA_039188035.1 Bacteroidota bacterium
CTTCATTTCGGAATTAATGCCTTAAGGTCACTTAAACTATTCGCCTCCTTAATCTTTTTGTCTTTGCGCCAACGCAAGATCCTAGGAAATCGGGTGGCTACCCCACTTTTATGACGTTTTGATAGCGCAATACCCTCAAAGGCAATTTCAAAAACATGATAGGGCGTAACGCTGCGAACGGGTCCAAAGCGTTCCAGGGTATTTTTTTTGATCCACTGGTCCACCTGCCGGAACTCCGCATCGGTAAGGCCGGAATAGGCCTTGGCAAAAGTGACCAGTTCCTTTTGGCCTTCTTCGTTTTCCCGCCAAAGCGCAAAGGTATAGTCGGTAAAGAGATTGCTACGTCTCCCATGGCCGCGCATGGCATAGGTAAGTACGGCGTCAATGGTCAGCGGATCTACTTTCCATTTCCACCAATCCCCCTTTTTTCGGCCTACGCCATATACGGAGTCCTTTCCTTTGAGCATTAGGCCTTCGCTGTGCAAATCCCGTGACCGTTCCCGTTCCCGGGCCACTTCCTGCCACGATTCCAAATCCAAACGGTGGGAGAGTTGAAAAGGGAATCCGATTGTTGAGGGGGTATTGCCCTTAATCGAAGTGACCGATCCATATAAGCGTTCCAATAGCTCCCTTCTTCGGAGAAAGGGCTGATCCCGGATATCCTGGCCCTCCCACTCCAACAGATCATAGGCTTTTAGGATAACGGGCACTTTTTGCAATAGGGCTTTGGAAATGGTTTTCCGCCCTATCCGGGTCTGCAGGTCGTTAAAAGTGCCGATTCTACCTTGGGGAAAAGGGAGGATCTCCCCGTCCAGAACCGTTCCATTGGGCAAAAGGTCTGTAAAACTAAGGAACTCCGGATATTTATCCGTAACCAGTTCCTCGCCCCGGCTCCATACAAAAAGTTCGTTGTTTCGCACAATTAACTGGGCACGGATACCATCCCATTTGTGTTCTACGGACCACTGGTGTACATTACCCAGGGCATGCACCTCCCCCTCCAAGGCATAGGCCAGGTAAAAGGGATAGGGCTTGGATTGGCCGTCACTGGTGTTTTCGGCTAAAATCAAATCTTGGAAGCTTATGGAGGCCGGATTCCAATTTCCCATCAGTTTATAGGCCAAGATATCCGGATCCAGGGCAACCGCCTGGGCCAAGGCCCGGGTCATTAACTTTTGGCTTACCCCAATTCGGAATCCCCCGGTCATTAGTTTGGTAAAGACAAAACGTTCATAATAGTCCAGGGCCTTCCAGTTTTGCTGGAGGTACTTTTTTTTATAGGCTTCGTCCTTCTTTTTCAAGGCAATGATTTCCTCCAGGAATTGGGAAAGGCTTTTAGGGGAACTGTGTTTGCCGGAGGGGACGATCAAGGCGATGGTTTCCGCCAGATCCCCTACAATATGGTAGCTTTCCTCAAATAGCCATAGGGGGATATGGGCCAATTCGGCCGCCCATTCTCGAAGTAACGTAGTATTTACAGGGCGTGGTGGTCTTCTGTGGGATAGCAGGGCGATAGTCCACACCTTGTCCCTGTCCGAAGCCTTTTTAAAGTAATCCGCCAAGGCACTAACCTTAAGATTGGTTTTGTTGGTGCTGTCCAGGATTTTTATGAGCGAGGCAAAATCTTTCAAAAGGCGATTTAAGGGGTTTTCACGGATTCTATTTCGGTTTCTGTTTCGGGAGCTTCTCCTTCGTATTGGGTCTGTTCCGTCCGGGCATCGTACCCAAGCTGCCGCAGATAGCGCGAGAAAATTTCGGAATATCCGTGGGTGCAGATGATTTTTTGGGCTCCGGTCTCCTTTATGCTTTGGAGCAAACCTTGCCAATCGCAATGATCGCTAAGAACAAACCCTTTGTCTATGGCACGTCTCCTCCGCGCCCCCCGAAAAGCCATCCAACCGCTTGCCGCTGCGGTCACATAAGGAACCATTTTAC
>JBCCZF010000677.1:0-1917 GCA_039188035.1 Bacteroidota bacterium
CCTCTTTTTCGCATTTCCATCAAGGCGCATTGCCCTAAATCGTTATTGGGCAATCGTGTCACAAAATCTACGGGAACTCCATAATTCGCAAGGGATACCGCCACGTTGGACTCCCCTCCCCCATATACCACATCAAAACTGGTGGTTTGCGAAAACCTTAAAAATCCCGGTGGGGAAAGACGAAGCATAATTTCCCCAAAGGTGACGACTTTCTTCATAATAAAACGTTATTTTGAATTACCGTATTCCGGCCTGTTAACGTTAACAAAATTACTATTTGTTCACTTAACGGGGATAGGATTTCCGTATAATTTTACGCAAATCACAAAACACAACAACATAGGTCATTGCTGTTGTAATTTGATAGAGAACCCTATTCCGATTGCCTTGATTACGGCCATTCATCGCAATTATGACAGAGGAATAAAAACCACCTGGGAAGGATTTGAGATGGAAAATCAAAGTTTGTAGGCCTGCCTTGCCAAAAGCAATATGCGCCCATCGACCTTTTTAAAAACGAGCATGATTCCAATGTTCACATCAACTTCCTCTCCCCCCTTGCTCCCTTTGGCCGTCATGATATGACGGGCCACAGCGGTATCCCCATACAACAAGAGCTCCTCTTCTGAAGTATTGATGGATAAAAAGCGAAACGGGCCGTTTAACAGGGCATCGACAAACTGTTCCCTGCTCTCTAAGGTACCACTGGAGTGCCCATAGGTAAGATTCTTTGATGTGATATCCACTAAAACCTTTCTTTTTGGATGTACCAGGGCTTCATTTAGATAGTCCACAGCGGCACGAAGTTCCACTTTGGTTATATCTTGTGTAAAAGAATAATGGAAAGCAAAAATTACAAAAACCAGAAGACAGCTATAGCTTTTCATATGTTTGGGGCATAGGTTCCTTACCAGGTTTTCATATAGGCGTCCAATTCCTTCCGCGTCATAGGAAGGTCACTGTCCGGATAATCCTTAAGCCATTGTCTGAAATCGGCTTTGATTGCATCGGTCCATTGCGTATCTATTTGGCCTGGGGTATAGGTTTTTTCCCGAAGTCGTTGAAATCCAAACAGATCGCGCAGCCCCACCACCTCCGAAGCTAGAACCAAATCCTGAACCAAATGGGCCGGAATAAAAATGGTTCCATAACTATTGGCCAATACCACATCTCCCGGCAGTACCAGGGCCCTGCCAATACGGATGGGAGTATTGATGGAGGAAAGCATTTGCTCTTTTAAAAAAGAGGGGTCGTCCCCTCTAAACCATCCATGAAAACCGGCAATATCCCGTAATCCCTTAAGATCGCGGACTCCCCCATCAAAAATCACCCCGTTTTTGGAGTTGGTATAAATCGCATTTCCCAAGTTGGATCCGATCAAAGTACCATCTATGACCCGGCCATAGCCATCGGCGACATATACATCACCTGGGCGTAATATCTCAATGGGCCATGAGTTGCTTCCTCCAATGGTGTCCCTGTTTTCCTTGGCTCCCTTTACTTTTACCAACTCCTTAAAATCTGGCCTAAGCGGTACATACTGTGCCGTTAGTACCCTTCCGGTCATAACACCGTCCGGGTGAACCATTTTCCAGTCGCCCTCATATTGATTGTGGTATCCCTTCCCCCTTAAATACCCCCAGGCTTCCTCGATCTGGATGCCCTTTAGCCTTTTGAGAAGGGCATCGGAAACTTTGGGACGCCCGTCCTCCAAACGTTCCCCTTGCCAGTGCGAAGTCAGTTCCTTTATATATTCCGGACTGGAAGCCACTCCCTGAGAATACACAAAGGAAAGAGAAAGGCAAAATACTACGGCTACCATATATGGAAGTGGTTTACGCTTTGTCAAATCGGCTAAAAAATTGCCATTTTGCCCCCATGTTTTATTTTTTTCTTGCCCCGTAGCCCAACTCTGCG
>JBCCZF010000678.1:0-1909 GCA_039188035.1 Bacteroidota bacterium
GCGTTTTTGGAACGAAATAGGCATATGGGCAGTCGACAAAATACAAGTAGAAAACTTAAATATACGCCGAATGGTTTTGGAACAACTTCGTTATCTTGGAAGAATGAATAGGTGAGGTAAACCATTTCTTTATTTAGGGAATCACGTCAAAGAAGCTATGAATGCGGGATATGCAGTTGGCCATACTATTGCTATTTCTTGGAGTCCTGTTTTCCTGTTCCCCAAATATCCCAACCTATAATGTGATCTATATCACTATTGAGGACGCCATGCCCACTTTTGGCTGTTATGGGGATTCCATCGCCTATACGCCTTATGTAGATCAATTTGCCAAGGAGGCCCTACTCTTTGAGGATGTGCACTGCCAAGTTGCCCTATGTACCCCTTCCCGAACGAGCATCCTTACCGGGATTAGGCCATCCACCAGTGGCATTGTAAAAATCAATGATGACTGGCAGGACATTTTGCCCAATGCCGTGTCCCTTCCCAGGCATTTTAGGGAAAATGGATACTATACTGCCATTGCCGGAAAGATACACGACTACCGAAACGGTGGTATGGACGCCGCATACACCCGGATTTTTGATACCCATGGATTGGAATCCAACGAATTGGCTTTAGAGGCCTTGCACCATGTTTCCTCTCGGGAACAACCGTTTTTTCTAGCTATAGGATATGCCCATGCCCATGATCCCTGGGCTCCGAGCATATCGGCCCTAAACCCGTATACCAAAGATCAATTTTCGGCGGAGGGCCTTGCAAACATCTATAAGAACAAAACCTACAATAACCGGGGCATAGTAGAGCTACTCCGTAACTACTACGGTGAAATATCGGAAGCGGATCGTCTTATCGGGACGCTACTAGAGAACATAAAATCCAAAGGGCTTTATGAAAATACCATTATTCTCGTGGGAGCATTGGATCATGGATATAACCTAGGCCACCGGGGACGCTGGGGCAAGGGAAATACGTTCGACAATGAGACCCAAGTCCCTTTTTTACTGCGTGTACCGGAAAATCCCAACAACGGAAAACGCTCTCCGGGACTTGTGGAGTTGGTGGACATTTACCCCACTCTAGTCGATTTATGCGGACTTCCCCAACCCAAACAGAGGTTGGAAGGCATAAGCCTTAGACCCTTATTGGAAAATCCTGTTCTTCCGTGGAAGAAAGCTGCCTTTACCCACCGTGCCTATGCAGTGGATATTATCGGCATAAAAACCAAGGAATACACCCTTATCGATTATAAGGGAGATAGCCTGCAGCTATTCCATCGCCAAAAAGACCCCCTCAATTTGATCAATATCGCTGGACAAAATCCGGAGGTTACAAAGAAGTTGCTGGCGCTAAAAAGCAAAGGATGGGAAAATGCCCTGCCCGATTGAACAAGACATTCATTTTCGACTTTTTGTTATGATACGATATACTTACTTGATTCCATTTCTCCTCACATTTGCCTTGCTGTCCTGTGCGAAAAATGACAAAAAAGATGGGATTGAAAACACAGACCGGGTAGTTCTACTCAATGAGCGGGTGCTTCGGGGCTGGAACACTTGGAACAATCCCAGTGTACTTTCCCATGTATATATGCCGGACGGCCTTAACCTGCAATTAATGTACCGTAAAAAACGCGGTGGCCCCTATTGGTTGGACGAGGCCTACATTGCCAGCCCAAAATATAACTTTCCGGAAAGGATACTGCCACTGGAGCATGCCCTTGATGGCAGTTATACCGCACTGGAACTGGAATGGGAAGGGGCCCGGGCCAAGGTGGAATCCGCAACGGATGGCGAAGATATCCTAATTCAGTACACCCCTTTGGGAAAGATTTGACTTTATCAACGGGCACCGCGCCGAGCGATGGAAACCTACTGTCGACAGAGTTGTCGCGATTGTCGCCCATGAC
>JBCCZF010000679.1:0-1893 GCA_039188035.1 Bacteroidota bacterium
AAAAGGCGTCACAGTTGCTTTACAATGCCCCTGCCATTGAGCGGTTGGGCATTCCCTCTTATAACTGGTGGAATGAGGCCTTGCACGGCGTAGGCCGTTCAGGAAGGGCCACCATTTTTCCGCAGGCCATCGGCATGGCCGCCACATTTGATGCCCCATTGGTGGAAAAGGTAGCAGCTACTATCTCTGATGAGGCTCGCGCAAAATTCAACGCAGCCCAAGCCCAAGGCAATAGAAACCAATATACGGGACTTACTTTTTGGACCCCCAATGTGAACATTTTTAGGGACCCTCGCTGGGGTCGAGGACAGGAGACCTATGGGGAAGATCCCTTTTTGACCAGTCAACTCGGAATCGCTTTTGTCAAAGGATTACAAGGCGACGACCCCAACTATTTAAAGACAGCGGCATGTGCCAAGCACTATGCCGTACATAGCGGTCCAGAAAAATTACGTCATGAATTTAATGCTATGGTCAACCAAAAGGATTTACATGAAACCTATCTTCCCGCCTTTAAGGCATTGGTGGATGCTGGCGTAGAATCCGTAATGTGCGCCTATAATCGTACTAATGATGAACCCTGTTGTGCAAGTAATTCCCTCTTAAATGATATTTTGATCAAAGACTGGCAATTTAAAGGGCATATTTTAAGTGATTGTTGGGCATTGGTCGATTTTTATTCTGAAAATGGGCATGGTACTGTGAAAACGGCAGAAGAAGGTGCCGCCCTGGCCTTAAAAAGTGGTGTTTCCCTCAATTGTGGAAGTACCTATCAGGTACTTGCCAAAGCAGTACAGCAGGGATTGGTGGAAGAAAAAGTCCTAGATAAGAATCTAGCCACTTTGTTACGCACACGTTTTAAACTGGGACTCATGGATCCACAGGAAAACGTGCCTTTTTCCACCATTCCCGTGACCAAAATTGATGCTGATGAGCACCGTGCCCTCTCCCTGGAAGTCGCTACAAAATCTATGGTACTCCTCAAGAACAATGGGGTCCTACCGCTTGACAAGGACCTCAACCGCTACTATGTGGTGGGCCCCAACGCAGCCTCCGTAGATGCCCTATTGGGAAATTACTTTGGCGTTAATCCTAAAATTGTAACCTTCTTGGAAGGCATCACTAACAAGGTCGCCATGGGGAGTCAGGTGCAGTATAGTCCGGGTACGACCCTGGACCGCGCCAATCTAAATCCATTTGACTGGTCTTCTGGGGGAGCCGCAGATGCCGATGTGACCATAGCCGTTTTAGGGCTAACACGCCATATTGAGGGTGAGGAGGGCGAGTCCATTTCCTCACCGTATTTTGGGGATCGCCTGGATTATAATGTCCCCCAAAACCAATTGGACTACTTAAAAAAACTCGCTTCCCACAACAAGCCCTTGGTCGCTATTGTGACGGGAGGATGTCCTATGAACCTAAGTGAAATCCACGAGCTGGCAGATGCGGTATTGCTGGCCTGGTATCCTGGTGAAGAAGGGGGAAATGCCGCCGCTTCCATCCTATTTGGGGAGACTTCTCCATCCGGAAGATTGCCCATTACCTTTCCTAAGTCTTTGGAACAACTCCCACCATATGAGGATTATAGCATGAAAGGAAGAACCTATCGCTATATGGAAAAAGAGCCCATGTACCCCTTCGGATTTGGATTGGGGTATTCCGAATTCAGTTATGACAATATCACTTTGGAAGATGAAAGGATTAAGACCAAACAAAGAACAAAAGTAAGCTGTACCGTTACCAACACCGGTACCATTGCTGCGGATGAAATCGTACAATTCTATGTGACCGACAACGAAAGTACCTTCCAAAAACCTCTGTTTTCACTCCGTGGAACCCAACGTATCCGCTTGGAACCGGGCGCATCCAAAACCGTTTCATTTTCGGTGACCC
>JBCCZF010000680.1:0-1889 GCA_039188035.1 Bacteroidota bacterium
CCCTTGCTCTTGCTCATCTTTTCCCCGTCCGTCCCGGGAACGTACATGGTGGCTTCCCGAACTTTGGCTTCCGGCAGTACGAAGGTCTCCCCGAATTGGGTATGGAAACGTGAGGCCACGTCCCGGGTCATTTCCAAATGCTGCAATTGGTCCCTTCCCACGGGGACGAATTGCGCATCATACAAAAGGATATCCGCGGCCATGAGCATGGGATACGTAAAAAGCCCAGCGTTAACATCTTCCAGGCGATCAGCCTTGTCCTTAAAGGAATGGGCCAGCGTAAGACGTTGGTAAGGGAAAAAACAGCTGAGATACCATGCCAGTTCGGCCACTTGGGGAACATCGCTCTGGCGGTAAAACACGGTTTTTTCGATGTCCAAGCCAAAGGCAAGCCAGGTTGCCGCCGTGGCATAGGTGTTATTACGCAGTTGTTCCCCGTCCTTGATCTGGGTAAGCGAATGCATGTCCGCAATAAAAAGAAAAGATTCATTTTGGGGATTTGCAGCCATTTCAATGGCCGGGATTATTGCACCCAAAATATTGCCCAGATGCGGGGTTCCCGTACTTTGTATTCCGGTTAGTATTCGTGCCATTCCATCAAAGGTTTAAGGGGCAAAAATAACAATCCGGGAGGTACAAAAAAAGCGGCCTTGGCCGCTTTGCAAGTTTTTTGGATGAAACTACTTTTTCTTGAAAAGTCCGGCTATAAAGAGGACAACAATAGCACCTATAACGCCAGTAATAATGTCGCTTACAATTCCTGAGCCAATGGCGATTCCAAGGGTTCCAAAGAGCCAATTGCCAACGGCTCCACCAACAATTCCAAGAATAATATTGATAAGGGCCCCAAAGCCGCCCCCTTTCATGATTTTGCCCGCGAGCCAACCGGCCAGGGCACCAATAAGTATGGCATAGATAATTCCGCCCATGGTTTTAGATTTAAAATTAGACAGGGAAGATAATCAAAAATTCTACTTTTGGGACATGATACGCCAAGTAAGGAATATTGGGTCTTTGCTTTACCATATTTGGTTCTATGTTTTGGTGGCCTTGCCCATTTTCGTCTTTTTGCCCTTTCTGTTGCTGCTTACTCTTTCCGAAAAGACCTATCCCCAATTTTTCTGGTTGGCCCGAAACCTTTGGGCCCTTCCCATTCTTTACGGAATGGCCTGCCCGCCCAAAATAGTCCGTGATCAATATATGAAAAAGGAAGAGAGCTACATGCTTGTGGCCAATCATACGAGCATGTTGGATATTATGCTTATGCTTAGAGCGAGCCGGAACCCTTTTGTATTTGTAGGGAAAAAGGAACTCGTTAAAATCCCCATTTTTGGATTTTTTTATAAAAGGGTATGTATTCTGGTAGATCGGGGGGATACCAAAAGTCGTACCGCCGTATATCGAAGGGCCCAGCGTAGGCTTAATCAAGGACTCAGCATTTGTATTTTTCCCGAGGGCGGAGTTCCGGAGGAAGATGTTTTTCTGGACGCGTTCAAGGATGGGGCCTTTAAAATGGCAATTGCCCATGGCATTCCCGTGGTGCCCATGACTTTTTACGATGGCAAGAGGCGTTTTCCTTTTTCTTTTTTTAAGGGGGGGCCAGGACCATTGCGGGCCAGGATCCATCCCTTTTTCAAGACGGGCCTGTTAGGAGAGGAAGATAAGATTACCCTGCGCGAGGAAGTACGCGGAATAATACGTCAAGAATTGGAGTTGGATCGATTCAATGCATGAGGGTCAATAGAATGAAGAACGCCCCGAAAAGTCCGTCCGGGGCGTTTTTATAAATCGCGGCTTGGCACGGCGATTCTAAAATCGTAAATTCAAACCACTATATACCCCTATGGTGAAAGGTTGAAAATCCCCAGCGGTTTCGGAAAAGGTATTTA
>JBCCZF010000681.1:0-1881 GCA_039188035.1 Bacteroidota bacterium
CCCCAAACCATAGGTGACCCAAGTTCTGTGGATAATATAGGGCCTGTCATAACGTTCCATGATCCTGGGAACCACCTCGTTCAAAAGTAGGCCCCTCATTTCCAAAGGTACCCCGGGCAGGGAAATATAGGACACCTCCTTGGCCCGCATCCACATTCCGGGGGCCGTTCCTTGTGCATTGGGCAATACTTCGGCCTTTGAAGGGACCAAGGCCTGCTGTCTGTTAATATCGGAAATGGGGGTTGAAATGTAATTGGCAAACAAAAACTCAATGTGCTCCAGCACCTGTTTATCCTCTCGTAAGGTATCCTGAAAAAAATCACAAAAGGCCTGTTTGGTTACATCGTCCTT
This sequence comes from Bacteroidota bacterium, assembly GCA_039188035.1. Taxonomy (GTDB): domain Bacteria; phylum Bacteroidota; class Bacteroidia; order Flavobacteriales; family Flavobacteriaceae; genus Ulvibacterium. Next base: position 352 of record JBCCZF010000681.1, read on the forward strand.
GGTAGGCCCAAGTCCTCCGGTTATGATAACCACTTTGGCACGGGTTCCAGCTTCTTCCAGGGCCTGTTGTATATGGGCCGAATCGTCCTGGACAGAAGTAATCTGATTTACGGAAATCCCAATCTTGTTGAGTTCCTTGGCGATAAAAGCGGAATTGGTATCTACGATTTGGCCAATCAGGATTTCATCGCCAATGGTAACAATTTCGGCAAGCATCAGAGACCAAAATCTTTCCTAAGCTCCGAAATAACTTGTTCTACGTCCTTCTTAAGTACAGGGAAGATTTTTTCGATCTCTGCCATATTGGCCTCTTTTTTCCCCAAGGTCTCAATTTCAAGTGCTGCGGCCCGGGTCTGTTCCATGCCCAAAAGATCCACATTGGGTTTAATTTTATGGGCAAGTTTGTACACTTGATCATAGTTCTTTTCCTCAAGGGCCCTTTCCAAACCTTGTAGATCTTGGGGTACTTCTTCCAAAAAAACGGAGATGACGGAGTTGATGAAGTCCTGGTCCCCCTCCGCCATTTCATTTATTTTGTCCAGATTATATATCATCACCTTACTTTTAGGGAAAAGAGTTCGTGTCCCTCCAATACACCCGAAAGATAGTCATTTGGTGCAATTCTTCCAACTCCTGCGGGTGTACCCGTAAAAATGACATCACCCTTTTTCAACATAAAATAGGTGGATACATAGGAAATAAGTGCATCTATCTTCCATAACATCAAGGCAGTGTGTCCTTCCTGGGCGACTTCACCATTCTTTACAAGTGAAAACCTTAGATCATTCACATCCCCCAATTCGTTTTTGGGAATCCACTTCCCCACGACCGCAGCCCCATCAAAACCTTTGGCCTTTTCCCACGGCAATCCCTTTTCCTTTAGATAGGATTGCAGGTCCCGTGCCGTAAAATCGATACCAAGGCCAATCTCATCATAATAATTGGGTGCAAATTCCGGAGCAATATGCTTGCCTACTTTCTTGATCTTTACCAGAACCTCTACCTCATAATGGATTTCGTTGGAAAACTCGGGAATATAGAAATCCTGCTCCTTGGGAAGGATTGCGGAATCCGGTTTGATAAAAACCACGGGATCCACGGGTCTTTCGTTGGAAAGCTCTTGTATATGCCCCGTATAATTACGTCCTATACAAATGAGTTTCGCGCGAAGAAAATATAAGGTTGCATATTACTGAAATAGGAGCTATTACCGGGGAATGTTCGATAATGGTTTAGACCTTTAAACTTAAAAATTTGAACCATAAACCTCGAACGAATTACCCCAATTTGGTATTGAGACTTTTTAGACGTATTTGGTTAAGTACCTTTTTGGTGTACAGGGGAAAATCCGCATTTTGGATCCAGCCAAAGTAGCCCGGTTCCTTTTCCAAGACCTCCAGCACTTTTTTACCCTTGTGTTTTCCAAAGGAAAAAATCTCGTTCCCTTTGTCGTCCAACATGATAAATCCAGCGAAATCCACAGTTTTTTTATGCGTGGAAAAATCGGCCAATTTTTTTATGTTGTTTTCC
>JBCCZF010000682.1:0-1865 GCA_039188035.1 Bacteroidota bacterium
GCCCACCCCAGAATGGTAAAACGAACATTTTGGAGGGACAAAAAGACGGGGAAGGAATACTTAAGGGAAACTTTTAGGGATGCCATGATCCTACTGGCCGAAACCTATAACCAAGAAGGGGATAAGTTTCCCGAAAACCCCAAAAAAGAAGTCGTTATCCTGGATGTATACGATAAAACGGCTTCGGTAAAACTCATCGCCGACGACTGGATCGATTATATGCATATCATAAAATTGAACGGAAAGTGGCAACTCGTAAATGTGCTGTGGCAATTTAAGGATGCGGCAGATCATTGAGGTTTTTTTGGTGTGCTACCTACGAAACCTTGGTAAAAAGTATTTTCTGGACAAATCGAGATAAAGTGCTTTTTTGTATCATAAAACCACGGTATCAAAAAAGAAGCCACCTATCGTGGAAATTAGAAGTGAATTGCATATAGCCGCCCATAAGGAATTCCTATATCCGCTTCCAGAAATACGGGGTCAACAAAATAAGTACGGTAAAAAGTTCCAGTCGCCCGGCCAGCATCAAAAAACCGCACCACCACTTGCCCAAATCGGGCAGTCCGGCAAAATTATCCACGGGACTAAGGCTTCCCAAGGCCGGGCCCACATTGCCCAGGGAGGAGGCCGCCCCGCCTATGGCCGATACAAAATCGAGGCCCAGGAATCCCAAGACCAGGGCACCCACCACAAAGAGCAGCATATAGAGTACAAAAAAGGCGATAATATTGTAGACAATATGCTCGCTTACGGTCTTATGGTTATAGCGCACGGGGATAATGGCATTCATGTGCAAGGTACGCTTGAACTCCAGAAGGCCATTTTTTATAATAATCAAATGGCGCATCACCTTGATTCCCCCGGAAGTAGATCCGGCGGAACCTCCTACGAACATCAACATAAAAAAGAACACGGTCAAGAAGGGTGTCCATCCGGTAAAATCGGCAGAGACAAAACCGGTAGTGGTCACCACGGCCACCACCTGGAAAAGTGCGTGCCGAAAAGCACTTTCCGCCTCACCAAGGATCATGGGATGGTATTCGGAAACCGGCACATGGGCTTTAAAATAGATGACCAAGGTTACCATTACCGTAAACAACAGGGTACATATCCCATAGAACTTGAACTCCTCGTCCTTGATTATCCGTTGGACCTTGCCCTTAAAGGCAAAATAGCTCAGTACAAAATTCATCCCGGCCAGGAACATAAAAAAGATAATGATATACTGAATCAACGGTTGGTCGTTCCAATAGGCCAAGCTGGCGTTCTTTGTGGAAAACCCTCCAGTGGACAAGGTGGCCAAGGCATGGTTGGCCGCATCAAAAAAGGACATGCCCGCCAATTTGAGCAAAAGGGTCTCCGCCACGGTATAGCCAAAATAAATGAGCCAGAGCCGTTTGGCGGTATCCGTGATCCGGGGATGCAACTTGTCCGCATTGGGCCCCGGGGCCTCGGCGGCAAACAACTGCATGCCCCCGATTCCCAAAAGGGGCAAAATAGCGATGGCCAGGACAATGATCCCCATACCCCCGATCCAATGGGTAAGGCTACGCCAAAAGAGTATGCCCTCGGGCAGGGATTCAATATCGTTTAGAATAGAGGCACCCGTAGTGGTATAGCCCGATATGGTCTCAAAAAAAGCATCGGTAATCCCGGGAATGGCCCCGGAAAAGATATAGGGCAACATCCCGGAAAAGGACATCACGATCCATCCAAAAGTTACAATGATATATCCCTCCTTGCGTTTTACCTCTTTTTTATGGCCCCGGGTGTAGAACATGGCAAAGACCCCCGCGAACATGGTGGCAATACCCGCAGTGGTAATCTCCAAGGTGGCCCCATCCTGATAAATACCACTTACC
>JBCCZF010000683.1:0-1857 GCA_039188035.1 Bacteroidota bacterium
CGCCCTTGTAGCAAGGTTTTCTTTTGTCCCGATAATTATTGGGATGGAATTTGACTTTTGGTTGGCTAGTCATTGGGATTGAATATTGAAATCCCAGAGGGTTTTCTCCCTACTCCTGAAACTCCCTAGGCAGGGAAATGGATTTGGAAGCAAGTCTTTCAGTACCCTAAAGAATCCTTTGACAGCCCCTTACGCACCGTTCCATTGCCGTATCGTACCTTGGCCTCCTCAAGGATGGCTACGGTGGCCGATGCCCCTACGCGACGAACCCCCAAGGCCTTTACCCGCAATAGATCTTCTAGGGTCCGCACCCCTCCAGCGGCCTTTACCTGGACCGTGGGGGCGGAATGCTTTCGCATCAATATAAGATCGTCGTCCGTAGCCCCTTGGTACCCATAACGCCCATCTATTCCCTTGCTAAAGCCGTAACCCGTGCTCGTCTTTACATAGGCTACCCCTATTTGGGAACATAGTTCACATAGTTTTATTTTGTATTTCGCACCCGGCAAAAAATCGTTCTCAAAAATTACCTTAAGAATGCCCCCATTACCCAAAGTAGCTTTATGTACCGCGGCAATCTCTTTTTCCACATAGGCCCAATCCTCTTGGAGTACCTTGCCGATGTTGACCACCATGTCAATTTCAACCGCCCCATCCTTACACGCTTGTAGGGTCTCAGCGACCTTAAGGTCAATGGTGGAATTGCCATGGGGAAAACCGATTACGGTGCCCACTAAAACCGGGGAATCTTGTAACAGGGTAACTGCCAAGGGAACGGCATAGGGTTTTATGCATACAGAGGCTGTGCCATATTCCAAAGCAATTTCACAGCCCTGGGCCATATCGGCATCGGTCATGGTAGGATGTAAGAGGGAATGATCGATCATTTGGGCCAATTCCCGGACTTTTGGATGTGTTGCCATGTATGAAGGTTTTAAAGGGTGTATACCATAGATGCCCAAAGGTTATGGTTTCTCTTTAGAAATAGATTTACGAATGGGCATCGGATTTAAAAAGAGCCGTGTATATTTTCCCGACAGCCCAATTGCCCACGGGAAAATAAAGTCCAAAAAACAAGGCCATGCCCAGGGAAAAATTGCGTACACCGAAAAACTGGTCCAAAAGATTATTCGGATAGGCATAGGACGTCTTCAGGGCGTATCCCCCAAATTCCAAAAGACACATGGCAATGAGCCCATAGGCGTACTGCATATGAAAGGGAAGGCCACGGAGCACAAGGGAAATGGGGATCATGTATAGAATGTAACAGGTGATGACCTGCCACCAATAGGTAAATTTGGCGATTTCCACTTGGGTTCCAAACCAATTCATGCCCAATCCCCATAAAAAATAGGCGATAACATAGATAACCAAAAGTCTTCGGTCCACTGTAAGCCGGGGCAGGGCCCAATCCAAAAAGCGCCTCATCCTTGTTTCAATTTTACTTCGATGATATCCAAGGCATCGGCCACCGTTTGCATCTGTTCCATATCCTCGTTTTCCAGTTGAATGTCAAAGGCATCCTCCACATCCAAGATAACGTCTACCAAATGCGCCGAGTTGATATTCAACTCCTCCGTAAAATGGCTTTCCTTGGTGATGTCCTCTACGGAAACATCCTCGGGAAGATAGATTTTGACAATATCCCGTAGTTTTTGATATCGTTCCTCTTGGGTCATATTTTTATCTGTTTGAAGCAATACACGGAGTTCATAGGACTAATCCCAAAGCATAAACCCTTTTTGGGGATTTTGTCTTGATGGCCATCGGGATTGCGTTTTGGCGCGTTCGGAGGTAGCGCGGGTCGCGGCGGGCACGTGATTTGCGCCGAACATGGCGTGATAGGGCGCCGGGACG
>JBCCZF010000684.1:0-1854 GCA_039188035.1 Bacteroidota bacterium
CCCGGGTGTACCCGTCCGGGCACGACCGCCTTAAACGGAACCCCCAGGTTCCAAAACCCAAATTTCAATTTCACGGATTGTAAAACTACATCCTGAAATTTTTGATCTGTCCGGGGATTAAAAATCCAGAAGTTTCACATTGCGATTCCAAAAAACGAGTCGCATGACTTGGGGTCTTAGCTAGGGAGTTGGAATAGGAATGTAATCCCTTTATAATTTTTCCTTTAGGTATTTGGCGGTAAAGGATGCTTGGTTATCCGCCACTTCTTCCGGAGTACCTTGTGCCAAAAGATTTCCGCCATTTTCCCCACCATCGGGCCCAAGGTCAATGATATAATCGGCACATTTAATAAGTTCTGTATTGTGTTCAATGACCACGATGGAGTGGCCCCGGTCAATAAGGGCATCAAAAGATTTCAACAATTTTTTAATATCGTGAAAATGAAGTCCCGTTGTAGGTTCGTCAAAGATAAAGAGTGCCTTGTCCTTAGCGTTTCCCTTAACCAAAAAAGACGCCAGTTTTATCCGCTGGGCCTCGCCCCCGGAAAGGGTGGAGGAGGATTGGCCCAGGGTAACATAACCCAGACCAACGTCCTGAAGGGGTTTTAGTTTGGTAACAATCTTGGCTTGCTGTCCCTTTTCAAAAAAGGAAAGGGCATCATCAATAGTCATATTGAGCACATCATCAATAGAGGCGTTGTTGAATTTTACTTCCAACACCTCTTTTTTGAAACGTTTCCCACCACAGGCATCACATTCCAAGTGCACATCCGCCATAAACTGCATTTCCACCGTAATTTCCCCCTCCCCCTTACATTTTTCACAACGGCCGCCATCCACGTTAAAGGAAAAGTGCTTGGCTTGAAAGGCCCTGATCTTGCTTAGCTTTTGGGCGGCAAAAAGGGCTCTGATATCGTCATAGGCCTTTATATAGGTCACCGGGTTGGAACGTGAGGAACGGCCAATAGGGTTTTGATCTACAAACTCTATATGTTTTATGGATTTGTATTTGCCCTCAAAATCCGTGTATTGCCCAGCCTTTTCACCATACCCCCCTACCTCCTTCAAAAGTATGGGGTACAGGAGTTTTTTGACCAGGGTGCTCTTTCCGCTACCAGAAACCCCGGTTACCACGGTAAGCCGATTAAGCGGAAAGGTTACATCGATATTCTTTAGGTTGTTCTCGCGTGCACCGATGATACGGATATAATTTTTGGAATCGCGTCGTACGCCGGGCACGGCAATTTCCTTGGAGCCGTTAAGATAGCTGGCCGTAAGGGATTGGGATTCCAGAATTTTGGATAAGGGGCCATAGGCGACCACCTCGCCACCACCCGTCCCGGCTTCCGGTCCAATATCTATGACTTCATCCGCCGCTTTCATGATATCCTCATCGTGTTCCACAACAATGACCGTATTGCCCAAATCCCTAAGGGATTTCAGTACTTCGATCAAACTTTCGGTATCCTTGGGATGAAGTCCAATACTGGGTTCGTCCAAAATGTACATAGATCCCACCAGGCTGCTTCCCAGGGAAGTGGCCAGGTTTATCCTTTGGCTTTCGCCCCCGGAGAGGGTGTTGGACTTTCGGTTAAGGGTCAGGTAACCGAGGCCGACCTTTTGCAAAAAACCCAAACGGGAATTGATTTCCTTCAGCAAACGTGTCGCGATTTTTTGGTCGTGCGGCTTTAGGGACAACTCCTCAAAGAAAGGAATTAACCGGGCAATGGGCAATTCTACCAAGTCGGAAATGGATTTGCCGCCCACTTTTACATAATCGGCTTCTTTGCGCAACCGCCTTCCCTTGCACAGGTTACATTTGGTCTTTCCCCGATACCGGGACAACATTACCCG
>JBCCZF010000685.1:0-1836 GCA_039188035.1 Bacteroidota bacterium
CATTTTTTTCATTCCGCCAACAGACTGCGCCAAAGGCCTTTAAGGGAAATTTAAGAAAACTACCGGTTCAAGTTTATTACTAAAAACTAATGTTATTTTAACCTTAAAATCGCAATATTTTAACATATAAGGATTTAAGGGTAAAATGTCATGGATAACTAATAATATACTTTATGTTTTCACTAGAATTTTAAGATAGTTTTGGGTTCCAAGTTTTATAACAACCGAGAGAACTTTTAAATCAAGACAAACAATGAAAAGAAAAAACCTAAGTTTTTTGGCACTCTTTTTCTGCAGCGTGTTTACAGTATATCTGTATGGCCAGCAGCAGGTTTCGGGAGTGGTATCCAGTGATGACGGCGAACTGCTTCCCGGCGTATCCGTGGTCGTTAAGGGAACCACAACCGGTGTAAGCTCCGATTTTGATGGGAATTACTCCATTAACGTCCCCAACGCCCAATCGACTCTTGTGTTTTCCTACCTTGGTATGGAAACCCAAGAAGTGGTCGTGGGCGGTAGATCAACTATTAACGTTACCATGGCCACTTCTTCCGAGGCCCTGGACGAGGTGGTAGTGACCGCATTGGGCATTTCCAGGGAAAAAAAGTCCCTGGGCTATGCTGTGAGTGAGGTGGATGGGGATGCCCTTGACAACGTGCCCCAGGAAAACGCTTTGAACGCCCTTTCCGGGAAAGTCTCCGGGGTATCCATCAATTCAACAGGTGGGCCGGGTTCTTCCGTAAATATGGTCATTCGTGGGGCAAATTCCCTAACCGGGGACAACCAACCCCTGTTTGTTATCGATGGAACCCCGATATTTAACACCTTGAACAACGTTAGCGGATTCGGGGACCGGAACACGGTAGATTTCGGAAATCCCATATCGGATATCAATCCGGACGATATCGAAAATATTTCCATATTAAAGGGAGCCAGTGCAGCGGCCTTGTATGGATCACGAGCAGGGAACGGGGTGGTCTTGATAACGACCAAATCGGGGAAAGCCAAAAAAGGATTGGGGGTAACCGTGACCTCGAACGCGGTTTTCGACATTCCCTTCCGATACATCAATTCGCACAGGCGTTTTGCTGCAGGGAACCGTCCTTATACCGAGGACAATTTCCCTTCCAACGCCTTTGGGACCCTTTTGATCAACGAGGGTGCCTCTGCCTGGGCAGGGCCCGAATTGGATAGAGGCATTAACGCTATTCAATGGCCCTATACGCAACAGGAAGTTGAATCTGGCATACCCGTAGCGAGGGAATTGCGCTCGTACAACAATCCGGCCAACTTTTTCCAGACGGCCATTACCACAACCCAGAATATATCCATTGAAAACAGTAGTGAAAATCTAAGTTATCGGCTATCCGTTAATAATATGGACAACGTAGGGTTTATTCCCAACACAGATCTTAAAAGGACCGGAGTCAGCCTTAATTCCTCAGTAAAACTCAACGAGAAGATCAGGGTTTCCTCAAACCTAAACTATGTGAAAAATGGTTCCAATAACCGGCCCGGGGGAGATCGTGGGGTAAATCCCATTCATGCTTTATACCAACTCGCTCCCCATATCGATGTTCGGCTAATGGAGGACTATTGGTTGGACGGTTTTGAAGGGCTACGACAGCACGCCCCCTATACCTTTAGTCAAGATTTAGATCCCACGGATATTAGTCAAAACAATCCCTATTTCCTGGCCTATGAGGCCCTTAACAGCTTTGAGCGCAATAGGACGTATGGCAATATTAAAGTAGATTGGGAATTGCTTCCGGGGCTTACCTTGATGGGGCGTTATGCCTATGACGGGTACAATGAGGAACGGGAAACCAAAATATC
>JBCCZF010000686.1:0-1833 GCA_039188035.1 Bacteroidota bacterium
AATTATTCTTTTTTGATAATGATTCGATTTTCATAACCGGATAGCGATTACGTGTCCAAACCCCTCAATTGGCAAAACCAACGACCAAACAAGGAAGAAAAGGAAAAACCTTGGCTTTCTCGATTAACGGCTATCCTTATCCAATTGCGATCCAAGCGAATGGTGACGGCCACCCAACTGGCAGAGCGTCATAAGGTAGGCGTACGAGCCATTTACAGGGACATTAGGGCCTTGTAAACGTCCGGTATCCCCATTATCGCCGAAGCAGGAAAAGGCTATTCCCTTAGGGAAGGCTATCACCTCCTGCCAGTCCTCTTTACCGAGGATGAGGCCAACGCCTTGGAAAAGACCAGTGATAATCTAATGCGGATCCAATCGGCCATCACCCGATATCAGGTTTTAATCCATATCCAGAAGTGTTGGGCAAACCATATAGTTTTCATAGGGTCATGGTTATATTCTTTTTATCTTGGGGATCTAAAGCAATGCCATGCCCGACAAAAACCCGAACAACACCTTTGACAGTATTATTATAGGTTCTGGTGTGGGCGGTTTGGCAGCGGCCATTTGCCTGTCCCGCGCCGGGCAAAAAGTACTGGTTTTGGAACAGCATGATGTTCCCGGAGGTTGGTGCCATAGTTTTTACTTGAATGGGCATCGCTTTACACCGGGAGTACATTATGTTGGACTATGCGGGCAAGGGGAGGCGACCAATGACCTGTACCGTGGTCTGGGAATCGCCAATGACCTGGTATTCTTTCGCATGAATCCGGATGCCTATGAACATGTGCATATTGGGGCACATCGCATTGATTTTCCCTCCGACCCGCATAAATTGGAATCGCGTTTAGCGGCCCGCTTCCCCAGGGAAAAAAGACGGATTTACAAATACCTCAAACTCATTAATGCGGTCTGCGAGGAATTGTATGCCATGCCTTACATAAAGGGTTTTTGGCAAAAATTGACCTTGCCCTATCGCACGCGGCATTTTGGACGCTATGTGCTTTTTAGTCTCCGCCGGGTAATCGGTTGGCATATTCGGGACCCCTTACTGAAAAACATACTCAACGTGCAATGTGGGAATCATGGCGTACAACCCAGAAAGGCCGCTTTTCCCTTGCATTGCGCCGTTATGTTCCATTATTTCCAGGGAGGCTATTATCCCATGGGCGGGGGTGGTGCTTTGGTCAGGGCCATGACGAAAGCGATTAAAGGGTACGAGGGAAAGGTTCGTACGAAAAGTGTCGTGGAGCGCATTTTGCTGGAAGGCGAGAATGTCAAAAAGGCCGTAGGTGTCCAATTGGGAAATGGGGAATGCTTTTTCGCGAAGCATATTATCTCTAATGCAGATGTTGGCATCACTTACAATACGCTTATTGGCAAAGAACACTTGAGCCCCACACTGCAAAAGAAGCTGGGGAAGACCCGATATTCCTGTACCTCCTTGATGTTGTTTTTAACGGTGGATATGGACGTTCGAAAGGCCGGTATGGATTCCGGGAATATTTGGATGATGCCCGATGGAGATCAGGACGATTATTATGACAAGGCCATGTCCGCCGATTTCTTGTCCGATGCCCCATTTGAGGGCATGTTCATTAGCTGTACCACCTTGAAGGATCCCACGAGTTTTGATGGCAAACACCATTGTTTTGAAGCCATTACCTTTGTAAATTACGAGGCCTTTGAAAAATTTGGGGATGAAGACCCTGAGCGTTCTCCGGAATACTTAAAGTTTAAAGAACATTTGACCCAAAAGATGCTCAAGGGACTGGAAAGGGCCTTACCTGGCATTAGCCAACATGTGGTCCATAAGGCATTGGGCACCCCAAT
>JBCCZF010000687.1:0-1832 GCA_039188035.1 Bacteroidota bacterium
CATCATAGATCCATAGGCCACCAAGGTAGCGATGGCCGAAGCCACGTAACCCAGACTGGGAATAAGGCCTATGTTCAATATTATGGTAAGCAGGGCGCCGATAAGGGAAATATAGGCTCCAAAACGCGTGCGATCAGTCACCTTGTACCACACGGACAAATTGTGATAAATGCCCAGAAAAAAACTGGCCAACAAGATCAAAGGCACAATGTCCATGGCCTCCCAATAGGTGTCATTATCAATAAACAACACCTTTAGAACATCGGAGAAAACGACTACCGAAAGTAGTATCACACTTCCCAAAATCACAAAGTAATTGGTAATCTGGGCATAGGCCCTTTCCGGATGTTCCGTCCCGGCATGGCTAAAGAAAAAAGGTTCTATCCCCAAACGGAAGGCGGTGGCGAAAAGCATCATAAACATGCCCAATTTATAACAGGCGGCATATTTCCCTATTTCGCTTGCGGCAACATCCTCCGGTAAAAGGCGCTCCAACAAAATCCGGTCGAAAGCCTCGTTAATGGAAAAGGCCAGACCTGCCACCAAAATGGGCCAGGCATAGTTCAGCATTTGTTTCCACAACGTCCAATCAAAGGTGTAGGAGGTCTTTAGGTAAAGGGGAAGCAAGGCCCCTAGGGTAAGGCCGCTGGCCACCAGATTGGAAAAAAAGATATAGCCCAGTTCAAAGTTAGGGCGGTATACTCCCGACGCAAACCCCTCTGGGTATTGCTGGGCCATTTTAGGCAGGTATAGGAGGAAAAAAATATTCAAGCCCAAATTCACGAGGACATTGCCTATCTTGATAACGGCATACCGAAGGGGCCTTTCCGTGGCCCTTAACCAAGCAAAGGGAATGATTGCCAAGGCATCCAGCGCCAAGATCCAAGTCGCATATTTCACATATTGGGGGGCCACCCCGGAAAAATTGGCCATCCCCGATTGGGAGAACGAGGCAAGAATTACAAATAACACCGTACTGGCAAGAATAGATAGTAAGGAGGTGGACACCACGGTTTCCTTATTCTCTACCTTATTGTAAAAGCGAAAAAAGGCCGTTTCCATACCATAGGCAAGGACAACATTAAAGATGATAATCCAGGCAAAAACAATACTCAATTCCCCGTAACCCGCGGTTATGAGCACACTGGTATACAAGGGCAACAGCAGGAAGTTGAGCATCCTGGGCAATACGGTGGCCAGACCGTAAATGGCCGTTTGCTTAAACAATTTTTTAAGTGGATTCAATGTGCCGAAGTTATTAGAAGGCTTTGAATAACTTTGATTTTTCCTACATTATTCCCAAATGGCTTTGGATTTCTTCGTTATCGAGAAGTTTCAATGCTCATTAACAAGGGTTAACTGCGCCTTAAAATTCCCTCTGGCCTTGAACTCCTTTGCCATTTGGGTTATTCAAAGCCTTCTATTCTTCAAAAGTAGACAATTCGTGCCTTGTGGCAAAAGTGCCTTTTTGAAGGGAAAAAGGACTAAATCCATGTGTCCTATCCTATACGATTTCTACACAATCCTATCTTCCGTATGGCAAACCCTCTCCTTTCGGAAAAATTAGAGAAGTAAAACTTATATAATGGGATTACTGACGGTGAATGTCCCTAAAATTTAACCTTATTGAACGCCTGTTAATTTTTTCCCTTCTACAATGGAATTGTCGTGGTAGGAACGATAGTACATTGTATTTTCGAGCCCACTTATATAAAACCACCCTTATAAAATAGTTTAGCTAAAATTTGGTTTATTTCATTTTTCCTTCTATGTGAAAAAACAATATGTCCCTTTGATATTTGATCTTTAATTACATCATTCTTATATGGGAC
>JBCCZF010000688.1:0-1832 GCA_039188035.1 Bacteroidota bacterium
ACCGGGCTCTACCTCGTTGATCAAACGGTCAAACTTGTTCAAATCGGCCTCTGTCTCATCAAATACAAATTCCTTATCCGCATCCTTGAGCTTTACCTTGAATTCCTTTTTGGGCCGTACATATTGAGCCACATAGGGATCCCAATAATGACTCTTCATAAATTCGATCATCAAGGACTTGGAAAAATTGGAAAATTGGTTGCTAATGCTTACCCCGCCTATGAGATATTTATGTTCGGGATGGCGAAGTGTGGTATGCACAATGCCTTTCCACAGGAGAAACAAAGGCATGGGTTTTTGTTGATATTCCTTTACAATGTAAGCCCTGCCCATCTCTATGGACTGCCGCATCATGGTAAAGAGCTCGGGCTCAAACCGGAATAAGTCTTGAAGATAAAATCCGTCTATACCATATTGGGCAAAAATTTGCGAACCCATACCCATACGATAGGCCCCCACGATGGTCTTTTCCCTATCGTCCCAAAGGAACAGGTGGTGGTAATAGGTATCAAACCCGTCCAAATCCAGGGAATTATTGGTACCCTCACCTATGGCCCTAAAGGTCAGTTCGCGCTGCCGCCCGATTTCCTGAAGAATAAAGTGCATATTGCCCGCCTCGGCCAGGAATACCTCGTAATTTCTACTCTGTAAAAGCCTGCACTCCTTTTCGCGAAGTTTTTTGATCTCCCCTTGGATGACCTCCGTACGCACGGCAGAAGCAATTCTTTTTGGAGCTTTGGGAATCTTGAGACTCGTAGGGATTTGATCAATGAAGCGTTCGCGTTCATAGACATTGGAAAGGATATACGTCTTTTTTCGTAAAAGTTCCGTGAACTCCGCCAGGGTTTCCTGCTCTTCCTGGGCCTGTACCGTTATGGGTTGTCCTATCCTTACCTTTATGGAGCGGTTGGCCTGCGAGGTAAGCTCGGAGGGAAGTTTTGCCGTACGAAAGACGTCGCTTATTTTGGAAAGTCTGTAGAACAAGCGACTGTTCTTGGCATGAAAATAAATGGGAACCACAGGGACTTTGGCCTTTCGTATCAGTTTCAGTGCAGCTTCCTCCCATGGTTTGTCTACCACCAATTTGCCTTCCTTATACGTAGATACCTCGCCTGCAGGGAAAATTCCCAAGGCATGGCCGTCTTGCAAATGTCCAAGGGCATTTTTAAACCCTAGAATACTGCTTTGCGCCTCCTTGTGGCCCTCAAAGGGATTTACCGGCATAATGTACGGTTCAAGGGGTTTGATCCTCTGTAAGAGAAAGTTGGCGATTATCTTAAAGTCCGATCGCTGTTCCAGCATTAGTTTTAATAGGAGAATCCCGTCGACTCCGCCCAAGGGATGATTGCTAATGGTAATAAACGGGCCCTCCTTGGGCAAACGACGCAAGTCTTCCCCGGGTATCTCAAAATCTACACCATAATGCCCTAGGATTCCGTCCAGGAACTCCAATCCGGAAAGATTCTTGTGCTTATCATAAGTCCTGTTAATATCGGACATTCGGGTAACCTTCATAAGAACCCAACCCATAAAAGTCCCCAGAAAACCATAGGTATCCAAATTGACCGCCTTGGCCACCTCCTTTGCGGTCACTAGACCCATATCACTCGATTAAGCATAAACCGATCCCGACTTTTTGAAATGAGGTAAAAATCGGGGATTTTACGTTACGCCCAAGCTTTTTTTGACGTGCAGGGCGGTCCAGGTACCGCATAGTCAGCCTTCGTAGTTTTGCTACTATGGCGAAGGGGGCTAGCGGAGGCATAGCTGAAGAAGGAAAAAAAGGTGCCGTATGGGCGCAAAAGGACAATTTTTCAACCATTTAAAAAAAT
>JBCCZF010000689.1:0-1822 GCA_039188035.1 Bacteroidota bacterium
CAAGATGCTGCTGCAATCGGTTACGGCCAAGGACAAGGCTTATCCTACCTCCCGCGGGCGTAAATTTAAAAGCGTTGGACAAAAGATTATACAGGACATGTTCTATTTTTTGAGGATCGTAATGCAGTCTAAATGTAGTAGCGAAGTAATGTTGTTCAAAATGAATCTGTTTAAACCGGGCCTGCTCCGAAAAGTTCAACACAATGCGTTTTAGGTCCTTTATAATATCCCGTTCCTCAGGGTAAATCGCCAATTTTCCCAATTCATGGTTGCGGACCGCCATAAGCTCATGGGCAATCCGTGAAAGTCGATCGGCATTGTTACGGATTAACCGCAAACGCCGTTCCAGGGTAGCATCGTTTTTGTTCGTAGCCCGCTGCAACATATCATTGATCGGGGCGGATATTAGCGATAAAGGGGTTTGTATTTCATGTGACATTTTGGTGAAGAAATCCATTTTTAGGTCATACAACTCCTTTTCCTTGTTAAATTCCCATTCTTCCCGGTGCAGGCGATTTCTCATGCGTATCCATAGGTATAGGGCATATCCCGTCATTAAGGCAAGTAATGTATAGACCGTATAGGCCCACGGACTGTTCCACCAAAAGGGTTTTATAGTAAGCACGACTTGTTGTGGGCCAATGTCCCATAGACCTTCACCACTGGACGCCTTTACCTCAAAAACATAATCCCCTTTCGGGATGTTGGTGTAGGTGGCTTTTCGCCCTCCGGCGGAATGGATCCATTCATCCTCGAATCCCTTTAAACGATAGGCGTAGTCAAAATTGGGATTGAGGATATCCCCCACAGCGGAAAACTGAAAGGAAAACGAGGACATTTTCGCTTCAAGGGAAAGAGCCTTTACCATTTCCATCCGAGTATCTATCTGTTCAGTAAGTACTGTTCTTGCTGGTTTGTTCAAAATATGCATTTCGGTAATGAACAGCCGTCCCTCCCTGGTGTTTTTATGGACATTTCCGGGGACAAACTTGCTTAGGCCAAAAGATCCCCCGAAAAAGAGTTCTCCTTGATCGTTACTATTGGAATTTTTGCTTTTGTAGGCATCCCCTTGAAGGCCATCGGAATGGTTAAAAACGGCAATTTCCTGGTTTTGTGGACTGTACCGGACAATCCCCTTTTTTAGGGTACTTACCCAAAAATTGCCCTCCACGTCCAGCTCCATGGAATTTCCGCGAAACCGTCCAGGGAATACTTTGGTATCGAGTTCGGTAAAATGATGTGTTGAAGTGTTGTAAGAGATTATGCTTCCAGAACGGGTAAGTGCCCAAAGTAAACCGTTTTGATCCACTACAAATTGAACCGGCGTTGCAGTAAGTCCATTGGAAAGAAATTCGGGATAGGAAGGGACCTGTTCAAAAACCGAGCGATCTATTTGTTTCGAATCCTCCTTAAAACGGTACAGGCCTTGGTTGCTCCCCAACCATAGGGGTCCGGAATTAATTTGAATCATGCAATGTGCTATTCCCTTTCCCAAGCCTTTGGAACCATAGGAAAAATGGGCCCGTAACTGCCCCTGTCCATCAAAGAGGTGGATGCCTATTGTAGAGATGGCCCAAATACGATCCGGGGCCTCATAATAGAGGGTCCGTATGTCCTCGGAAGTTCGTCCATCGGGGAGTTCTACCTTCAACTTTTTGAACCTGTGGTTCCCGGTGTCCAGCAAAAAAAGTCCATTGGTATAGGTAGCTATCCACAAATGGCCTTCCTGGGTTTCCACAACTTTTTGGATATATCGTCCGGGAAAGGTATAGGGTCCCTTTTGTTCAGGGCCATACTGCACGGCAGTACCATTGGGAAACAC
>JBCCZF010000690.1:0-1818 GCA_039188035.1 Bacteroidota bacterium
ATTATAAAATGGGAGTCCCCAGGGCCTTTGTTTTTTAAGCAAAGGCGACACGGATTAAAAAGAAAGGTGTTCTGGTGTTACAAGTTTAGATCAATGACCTGCAATCAGGAGGCAAACACAAAAATGACCGTTAAAAACGATATACGAATAACGCGAATTGGACGAATACTTCGAAAGACCAGTATGGACGAGCTTCCCCAGTTTTTTAATGTTTTTCTGGGGAATATGAGTGTAGTGGGCCCCAGGCCCCATATGGAAATCCATACGGATAACTACCAAAGTTCCGTGGATAAGTATTTGGTCCGGCACTTTGTGAAACCAGGAATAACGGGCCTGGCCCAAATAATGGGGTATCGGGGGGAGATCATTAGGCCCTCCGATATTAGGAACCGAACCCGGTTGGACATCTTTTATGTAGAAAAATGGTCCCTTTTTATGGATGTACGAATTATTTTCCAGACCATTGAAAACGGTATTGTGGGAGAGCCAAAGGCGTATTGAGAAAATACTGGGGCCCTACGGAACAACAGGTATTATGACAAACATTCTTTGGCAGGTATTCGTTACAGCAGGGGTACAATCTTCTTTGGGGAGATCTTGGAATCTTGCGGTACGGATGGATTGCCACCTTTAACTTTTGACTATCTTGCGCCCCATAAGGAAAAGTAAGACATAAACGATGTATTTTCGGTGGCCATCTCCCCCGTTGCCGCCCCACAAGTACAAAAATCCAGCAATCCATCCATGAAACATAAAATCTTAATCGGACTTATACTTGCTTTACTATTTTCCTGTTCAAAGCGAAACCTCTCCTATTTCGGGAACTACGATGCGGAAGGGGTATTTACCGAGCCCATTACCTTGGAATCCAAAGAGCCTATCATACAGGCCGGGGATCTTTTGGAAATTACCGTTACCAGCCTTAACCCAGAGGCTGCCGTGCCTTTTAACCGGGTATCCCAAATAATCTTTGATGAAAACAACTCACGTGGAAGTTCAGAAACACCTTCCAATGGTTATCTTGTGGATAGCTACGGCATTATAGATTTTCCAGTATTGGGAAGGATAAAATTGGGGGGGCTTTCAAAGTATCAGGCCAAATTGAACCTTACGAGCCTATTGACCAACTACTTGGGAGATCCAACGGTTAGTATACGGTACCTCAATTACCGGGTAACCGTAATTGGCGAGGTAAACCGACCAAATACCTTTTTGATCCCTTCCGAAAGGATTAATGTCCTGGAAGCCATTGGTATGGCGGGAGATCTTACGGTGTATGGGAAAAGGGAAAATGTAATGGTAATCCACGAATCCCAAGGGACCAGGACTATTGCCCATTTGGATTTGAACGACAAGGACGTTCTAAACTCCCCTTATTTTTACCTACAGCCCAACGATGTGGTCTACGTAGAGCCCTTAAGAACTAAAAAAGATCAGGCCAGTCTTACACGGAGCAATATTTCGTTGTTCCTGGCCGTAATCACTGCGGCCTCCTTGGTGGCCCTAAACTTAAGATAAAGCATAAAGCGTTTTTGAAGCATGTTCGAGCTAGGCAATAGGTTGGAAAAAACGGAAGAAAGGAGCCTTAGAAAAGTCCTGCTAAAATACCTTCGCTATTGGCCTCTTTTTCTTTTGGGAGTGATCTTTACATTAGGGATGGCATTCCTATATCTGAGATACATGGCCATTCCCCAGTACAGAATTACAAGTACCGTACTCATAAAGGACAAGGACAAGGGATCCGGGGTAAAGGAATCGGAAAGCCTGGCCGATCTTGGGCTTGTAAAACCTTCCCGAAATGTAGAAGATCAGATGGGC
>JBCCZF010000691.1:0-1795 GCA_039188035.1 Bacteroidota bacterium
CATGGCCAAGGTCGGATTTTTACCTCCGGGATTTGTATTGTAGGACAAAGGGGCAATATGAAGAATCCATAAAATCCATGGAATGTTTTGTTAATTGAGGCCTATTTCCAGTAAAATATTGTAAATTTAGTAAGGAATCAAGGGTGTAACCTGTTGATTATGAAACGAGCCTCCGCTTTTCTCCTCTTTTTTTTCTTGGGTTTTTCCTGGTTTGGATTTGCCCAAGGATTTGCCTTGCCCAAAGGACAGAAATATCAAAAGGTACCCTTTCAGCTGGTCAACAATATTATCGTTTTACCCTTGATTGTAAACGGAACGGAACTTTCCTTTATCCTGGATTCCGGGATAAGCAGACCGATTCTGTTCAATATAGCGGACAAGGATTCGGTCCAGCTACGTGATGTTTCCGAAATTACCATCCGTGGATTGGGTACCGGGGAACCGATAAAAGCACTAAGTTCCAAAGGGAATACCTTTCAGTTGAAAAATGTTCGAAATACGAACCAATCGCTTTATGTGGTGCACCATAAAGAGTTCAATTTTTCCCAGACCTTGGGGGTTCCCGTACACGGAATTATTGGTTATGAGCTTTTTCGTGATTTTGTGGTGGAAATAAACTACCGTTCCAAAAACATAAAATTCCATAGCCCTGAAACCTATAGACATCGGACCAGTACAAAATACGAGATACTGCCCTTGGCCATTGTAAACAAAAAACCGTATTTGGACGGAAAGATCTCACTTGGGGAAAGTGACGAAGTACCGGTTACCCTATTGCTGGATACCGGGAGTAGCGATGCCATTTGGCTTTTTGAGAATGAAAAAATCGACGTTCCGGAAAAGAACTATGACGATTTCTTGGGTAGGGGGCTAAGCGGAAGTGTTTATGGAAAGCGGAGCAAGATCAATGGTATAACCATGGGCCGCTTTTCCGTCAAGGACGCAAAAACTGCTTTTCCGCAACGCGAGGCCTTTGGAGCGGTTAAGCTGGGCAATCGCAACGGGAGTATAGGAGGTGAGGTGTTAAAGCGATTTAATATTGTTTTTGATTATCCCAATAACCGGATTAGCCTAAAAAAGAACGGCAACTTTAGCATGCCTTTTCACTTTAATATGAGCGGTATAGAACTGCAACACGATGGTATGCGCTATCTGGTGGAAAGCATAACGGATCCACGGGGTGTTGTTCAAAAGAAGTCCGTAGTTTGGGGAGATGTTCAAATCTTGCTTAAGAACGCAACTCGACTTAGTTTGGTTCCAGAAATTGTGGTTTCCGGGATTCGGGCTGGGAGTCCCGCTGAAATTGCCGGACTCCAGGAAGGGGATATGGTGCTGTCCGTAAACGGAAAGAGCGTGCACACCTATAAACTCCAGGAAATCGTTCAGATGCTCAATGAAAAGGAGGGCAAACGTATCCGGGTAAGGGTGGTACGGCAAAATATGGATTTGGTCTACAGTTTTGTGCTCAAGGATGTGTTCAAAGAAAAACCTTGATACCCGCGCTGCGGATACCAAGGCTTTTACTCTGTTTTCTTTTTTTCAGATCAGGTTCCTTCAGAACCCTTTACCTCCCCTTTGATTTTGAGGACTTTCGTGGGCGTCTCCGCATTGGAGATTACGGTAACGGCCTTTCGGATGGGCCCCACCCGGTTAGTATCATACTTTACCTGGATTTCCCCTGTTTTTCCCGGAAGAATAGGTTCTTCTGGTTTTTTGGGAATAGTGCAACCACAGCTGGAGCTTACCTTAGTAACAATCAAGGGTGCATCCCCCGTATTGGTGAACTCGAATACAC
>JBCCZF010000692.1:0-1790 GCA_039188035.1 Bacteroidota bacterium
GGCAATTTTGGACAATTGCAGCAAGATAACCTAAGTGGGACCCCCTCTTTCGCCCCCAAACATTGGTATGGCTATGGAAGGACGTTCTTTTTGAACCTGGCCTATAGTTTTTAATCCGAGACTCCAAAGGACGGTGCCAATTTTTTTTGACCTACAAACCTTTGGAACCCATGGCAAATAAAGCCTAAAAATGAAAAGTACAATCAATCGCAAAACCCAAATCTTCCTCCTTGGCATTATGATAGGCCTTGGCGTTTCCTGTGTGGCAGATCGTAATTTTGACGCCTTGGAAACGGACTGCACCGATGGGATATCGGCCAATATCGGGTATGCTGGGGTAATGGCACTTTATGAGGATCAGACCTTACAGATCCAAGAAGACTGGATTATCGAGGGGTATGTGGTTTCCTCGGATGAGGCGGGCAACTTTTTTAGTGAACTGTATATTCAGGACCATCCCACCGTCCCAACGGCCGGATTCCAACTTGAGATGGATCTTAGGGACTCCCATTTGTTTTACCCTGGGCACGGCAAAGTTTTCGTCAAGCTTCAAGGATTGTATTTGGGAAAAAGTGGGGAGCGCTTCAAATTAGGGGGGACCTTCATCGCTTTTGGCAACCTCTCGGTAGGCCGCTTACCGGCCAATGCCGTGGATGCCCATATTTTTTGGAGCTGTGATCAAAGTGGTCTGGTTTCCCCTGTGGTGACTGATCTCGAGGCTATTGCTGACAAGCCCCTGAATACGCTGGTCCAAATTATGGATTTGGAAGTTTCGGAAGCCGATCTGGGATTGCCCTTTGCGGTGGAACGTGAGGAAACCACACGGATCCTAACAGATTGTGGGGATCGATCATTGATCTTGTTGAATAGCGGCTTTGCTGATTTTCAGAATGAACCGCTGCCCCAAGGCAACGGATCAATCACCGGAGTGCTTACTAAAGATAAGGAAACGTTCCAATTGATTATTCGGGATTTGGACGATATGGACTTCACCGGTGACCGATGTGAGGACGTGATAGACGAGTTTACCTCCAAGGCCATTATCATCTCGGAACTGGCCGATCCGGATAACAATTCCGGAGCCCGATTCGTGGAGCTCTACAATACCGCTTCGCTACCCCTGTCCCTAAAGGGTTGGACACTGCGGCGATATACCAATGATAACACCGCGGTGAGTTCTACCATAGACCTGTCCGGATTGGTAATTGGGGTGGAAAGTACCCTGCTCATTTCACCCAATGCGGGCGAATTTGAATCGGTTTACGGTTTTTCCCCGGACCTGGCCGTGGGGACCAATAGCCCCGCCGATTCGAATGGGGACGATAACCTGGAATTGATAGATCCCTTTGGGACGGTTATCGATGTGTTTGGGGTTCCCGGGGAGGACGGTACTGGTACATCCCATGAATTTGAGGATGGAAGGGCCGTGCGAAACCTTGGAATTATCCAAGGTAACCCCTTATTTACCTTTTCGGAATGGACCATTTACAATGATACCGGAGCATCGGGAACCTTACAACTTCCGCAGAACGCGCCGGACGACTTTAATCCGGGGATTCGGGAATAAGTCGTAGCTATGGACAAATAACGGAGAATGATTCCAAAGGGGCAATCGGGCTTGTTTATTATCCTAACTTCGCGATGAAACCAGTATGATATGAACAAGACGGATGTTTTTTTTAACGGGATACGCAATGGGGATTCAGAAGTGGTCCAGGCCATGCTAGCTTCGGATCCACACCTCTTGGAAATCAAAGATTCCAGGGGTTCCACCCCCTTGCTATTGGCTA
>JBCCZF010000693.1:0-1774 GCA_039188035.1 Bacteroidota bacterium
CTTTTGTTTATTTTGGTTTTAGGAAGTATTATCTTTATGACTAAATGAAAAATGCGGTGGAACTGTAATTAATATATTATGAAGTTGAAGGCCTTAAAACCCCGATTGCACAACGCCATGTTCCATACCCACACGGTATCCGGGATTGTCATAAGCTTCGCGCTTTTTGTTTGCTTCTATGCCGGTGCCGTGGCCTTGTTTATGGACGAATTGTACCAGTGGGAGAATCCCAATGCCCGTATTGAAATCGTAAATCCCGCTTCCGTGGATTATGATAGGGTCCTAGAGGCAGTTGAAGCGAATGTCCCCAATTTTGACCCGGCCTCCCAATTTGGAATGACCCCCCCTACACTGGAGAATCCACTTGTCCGTTTTTATGGCAATACCAAAAAGGACAAAGAGGATCCCGAAGCGAAAACAGAGCGTTTTAGCGCCTCTGTAAACCCTACCACCTATGCCATCGATTGGGGCAGGGAACCCAAGACCCATATGGCCCAAACCCTATATCATTTACATTATTTTGGGCAGATTCCAATGGTGGGCATTTATCTTTCCGGGCTTGTGGCCTTCTTTTTCCTATTTGCCATCTTTACCGGGGTACTCACCCATTGGAAAAACATTGTCAGTAAGTTCTATGCCTTTACCACTAAAGGCAAATGGAAGCAGATTTGGACCAATGGCCATATTTCCTTGGGATTGCTTGCACTGCCCTTCCAATTGATCTATGCGGTCACAGGATCCCTACTAGGACTTTCTATACTGCTGCTGTTGCCCAGTGCCTTTTTAATGTTCGATGGGGATACCACGGAAGTCTTGAAGGCCGTTTCCCCTGCCGCTGCCCACACGTATGACAAAGATGCTGCCCCAATTGAGAACGGCATCGCTTTTAACGATGCCTATAACCAATCCATGGCAACCCATCCAGACACCAAAATCACGTATATGTACAGCCGTAATTTTGGCAAGGAAGACGGTACCCTAACCACAGTCTTGAACGATGGCCAGAGTATTGGCGGGGATGGAACCCTAGTTTTCAGTCTTAAGGACGGCACCCTGGTTGATGCTATTGAACCCAATAACAAATCCTATACCGAGGGTACCTTTGGGATACTTATTAAACTGCACTATGCTACTTTTGGCGGAATTTTCATGAAAATCGTTTACTTTATCCTGGCCATGATTACCTGCTATATCATTATTAGCGGGATGATGATTTGGCGAACCGCCCGGGACAACAAAAAATACTCCGACAAACAAAGAAGGTTTCACCATAGGGTTACCAAGGTATATTTGGCCATTTGCCTGTCCATGTTCCCGGCTTTGGCCCTAATCTTTATCGGAAACAAAGTGGTTCCCATGGATTGGCCGGATAGGGTGTTCTACGTGGATTCCATTTTCTTTTTGGGATGGCTGGTCTTATCGTTAACGGGGCTTTTTTGGAACAACTACCGCAAACTCAACAGAAATTATATCCTTATAGGTAGTGCCTTGGGCCTTTTAATTCCGGTGGTCAACGGTATGGTCACGGGCGATTGGCTGTGGAAGACCCTGGCAAATGGCCAGTACTATGTATTTAGCGTAGATTTCACCTGGATGGTTATCGGGATCTTTGGCTTGGTGATAAGCCTGGTATCCTTGCGGAAAAAGGAGAAAATCAAGGAAAACCATACCGCCCAGCTAAGTAGGGAAGAAATTACCAAACCCCCCGTGCTGGTGGAAGAACCCGCCCCGGTTTTGCAGGATTTTTCCAGTACCGCCAAAGGGTAGTCTTATC
>JBCCZF010000694.1:0-1769 GCA_039188035.1 Bacteroidota bacterium
CACAGATTTAAAAATATAACCCAGGCCTGGTTGGCCGGCGATCATTATAAGTGGCGTGCCATGCGTGCTTTGGCCGTTGATGAGGAATACATAACCGGTTCAGCGGACGACCGCGACAAGTTCCTGAAATGGGCAGAAGTGGTTCCCTATACCATGCGGAATCCCTTATATCACTGGACCCATTTGGAATTACAACGTTATTTTGGCATTGATGTGCTACTTTCCAAGGACACCGCCGTTGAGGTGTATGATACTACTTCCGCAAAGCTTCAGGAAAACAGTCATTCCGCCCAAGGATTACTACAACAAATGAATGTTGAGGTAATATGCACTACGGACGACCCCATAGATGACTTGGAATTTCACCAAAAGGCCCAGGAATTGGATCAGAACCCTAGAATGCTACCTGCGTTCCGTCCGGATAAGGCATATGCCGTAGAGAATAGTACTGTGTATTTGAATTATTTGAAAAAGTTGGGCGAGGCCGCGAAAATGACGATCGGTTCCTATTCCGATTTGCTGGAGGCATTGGCCCGGCGAATCGCCTATTTTAACAAAAAAGGGTGCTGTATAGCCGACCATGGATTGGATCAGTTATACTTTTTTGAGGCGGATGATTTTGATATGGATGCCATTTTTGGGAAGATACTTTCCGGAAAACCATTGGGCCCCATGGAAATTGATTATTTCAAGTTTAGGACCTTAACCTTTTTATGTCGGGAATATCATGGGCATGGATGGATCCAACAATTTCATTTAGGGGCTTTGCGCAATACCAATAAACGTATGTTGCGGACCTTGGGCCCGGATACCGGTTTTGATTCCATCGGGGACCGTAGGCAAGCAGGGCCCCTGGCCAAATTCTTGAACTATCTGGACAGTACGGAACAATTGGCCAAGACAATTTTGTATAATCTAAATCCGGCCTACAACGAGGTCTTTGCAACCATGACGGGTAATTTCAATGATGGGAGCATTAAGGGAAAAGTACAATTTGGATCGGGCTGGTGGTATTTGGATCAGTTGGACGGGATGGAGCAACAAATAAATACGCTGTCCAATATGGGCATTCTAAGTTGTTTTGTGGGGATGCTTACCGATTCTCGAAGCCTTTTGTCCTTCCCCAGGCATGAGTATTTTAGGCGCCTGCTCTGCAACATCCTGGGTAACGATATCGAAAAAGGATTGCTCCCGACAGACATGCCCCATTTGGGACAGATTGTCCAGGACATCTGTTATAACAATGCCAAAGCCTATTTTAAGTTTTAAACTCGAAAAGTTTCCTTAAATCAAAAAAAAATACCTAAACATAAATAGCAATGAACGCAATCGGGAAAAAAGTAAACATGTTTTGTTGGGGTGCCATGTCCTTGGCACTGATGACCTCATGTGGGCAATCGGAAAAAGACAATGGCCCTTGGGAACCTCTTTTTAATGGAACGAGTTTAGTAGGCTGGTCTACCAAAGGAGGAAAGGCTCCTTATAAAATCGAAGACGGTGCCATAGTGGGGACTACGGTGCACAATACCCCCAATACCTTTTTGGCCACGGACAAGATGTACGATGATTTTATTCTGGAACTGGACTATTTGGTAGATCCCAGTATGAACTCCGGTATTCAGATCCGAACCAACAGTTTTCCCTGGTACAGGGACGGGAGGGTACATGGTTATCAGGTAGAAATCGACCCCTCGGAGAGGGCTTGGAGCGGTGGTATCTATGAAGAGGGGCGAAGAGGTTGGCTAAATCCCTTAAAGGACAATCCGGAA
>JBCCZF010000695.1:0-1765 GCA_039188035.1 Bacteroidota bacterium
ACAGAACAACAATGCCCGTGATAAGGTATGCTTCCAGTTTTTGTTTTTCATTCTTAGAGCCTGTTTAAGTTTTATCCTTTTGTTTTGTTATGACCCTTTTTCTTCCACTTTTTGTTACAAAAATGCTCATTTGGCGCTGCCAAACTCCGCTTTTTAAGCCTCAATTGGCAAAAAATGGCCTATAACAAATTCTAAAAACAAAATTTAAACAGGCTCTTACTTTCTTTTATTTTTAAAGTGGTTGGGGTTTTTCCTAATCCTCCCACCATTATCGTATTCACTATGTATTGGAACGGGATCGCCCCGCCAAGTGGATTCTTCGCCCTGAAACTTTAAAACATCCGGTCTCACCGGGTCTTCATCAAAAAACCGGGCTCCTGCCCCTATGGAATTAAAATCCCCGATATCCTTGCGGGCTTTATCCACAAGGGCCAACAATTCCTGTACCTTTTGGGGATTATCCTTGGCCACATCCCTTCTTTCCGCCCTATCTTCCCTTAGGTTATAAAGCTCAATGTCCCTAACCGCTTCCATATCCTCCCGACGCCAACGACTCAACATATTGTTGGGCAACCATTTCGGGGCCTGATCTCTGGGCAAAACCAGTTTCCAGTCCCCTTGGCGCACGGCTTGCAAATGGGTATAGTAGTAGTAGTAATAAATCTCGGGGATTTCCTTCACCGAAGGTTGGGACAATATCCATGCAGAAATGTCCTGTCCGTCAAGGGACAAGGTATCGGGAAGGTCTATTCCTGCCATTTGTAAAAATGTTGGAATAACATCCATGGTTTTGCATACCCGGTTCACCTCCACCCCCGATTGCAAACCCACATTGCCCCAAAGGACCGCGGGCACCCGTACACCCCCTTCCCAAGTGGTGGCCTTGCCCCCACGTAAGGGAAAACAGGAACCGCCATGGGTTCCCCGGGCGCGCCATGGGCCATTGTCCGAGGTATAGAGAATGACCGTGTTTTCTTCCAGGTCCAGTTCCCTAAGTTTTTTTCGTATCTCGCCTACGCCCCAATCGATTTCCTCGATGCAGTCCCCGTATAACCCATATTGGGACTTGCCTCTAAACGCATCACTTGCCCCAAGAACGGTATGGGGCATCGTGTGGGCCAAATACAGGAAGAAAGGCCTGTCCTTGCTTCTTTCCATAAAATCCAGGGCTTCTTCGGTATAGGTCTTGGTAACGTTGTTGACCGTAACACCGTGATTTTCCAAAACGGTTTCATTACGATACACCGTTTTTATTCCACCATCATTGCTGGCAGGTGGCCCAAACCAGTAATCGAACCCCATTCGGGTAGGAACCATTTCTTCCCACTTAAATCCATTGCCGTGACCATTTAGGTCCCACTTGCCTATGCAGGCTGTGGCGTACCCCTGCTTTTGAAAAATTTCCGGTAAAAGGGTTTCCTTGGGATGGACCATAGGATGAATCCTTTTTACATTCCCAACTTCGGCTACTCTCAAGGGATAACAACCTGTCATTAGTGCCGTACGCGAAGGGCCGCAAACCGGCTGGGCGTAGAAATTGGTGAAACGGATACCTTCCGCGGCCAATTGATCTATGTTTGGGGTTTTAATCAATGGAGATCCAAAGCATCCCAGATCATTATATCCTTGGTCATCCGCAAAAATGATGATAAAATTGGGGCGCCTATCGCTTTGTGCCTTTACAGGAAGTGCCACAGAAAAAAGGATAGGGAGTAGCAGGATCCAAATAGGTGCCATTCTGATTTTTATATGCCCGCGTACCATC
>JBCCZF010000696.1:0-1763 GCA_039188035.1 Bacteroidota bacterium
AAAAGGCAATGAAAAAGGGGTTTCCGAACATATTCGAAAACCCCTTTTTCCTTCTTGGCCCTGATTTTTTACGATGCTATTTGGCAACGTTTACCGAACGGGTCTCGCGGATAACGGTTACCTTTACTTGTCCGGGATAGGTCATGTCGGTCTGTATCTTTTGAGAAATTTCAAAAGAGAGTTGGGCCGCTTTATCATCGCTTACCTTTTCACTTTCCACAATTACCCGTAGCTCCCGACCGGCCTGAATGGCATAGGCCTTTTGAACCCCGCCAAAACCAAAGGCAATATCCTCCAAATCCTTAAGACGCTGGATGTAAGAATCCAAGACCTGTCTTCGTGCGCCCGGCCTGGCACCGCTAATGGCATCACAGACCTGCACCACCGGAGCGATCAAGGTCTTCATTTCAATTTCGTCATGGTGGGCACCAACGGCATTACAGACATCGGACTTTTCCCCATATTTTTCCGCCCATTGCATTCCCAAAATGGCATGGGGCGTTTCCACCTCCGCTTCCGTATTGGGCACCTTGCCTATGTCATGAAGAAGCCCGGCCCGCTTGGCCAGTTTTGGATTAAGCCCTAGTTCAGAAGCCATAACCCCACAGAGCTTAGCGACCTCCCTGGAATGTTGTAAAAGATTCTGTCCGTAGGAAGATCGGTATTTCATACGACCAACAGCCCGTATCAATTCCGGATGCAGTCCATGGATACCTAAATCGATAACGGCCCTTTTGCCCACTTCGGCGATTTCCTGTTCGATCTGTCTTTCCGTCTTTTTGACAATCTCCTCGATGCGGGCCGGGTGGATACGGCCATCGGTAACCAACTTATGCAGAGAGAGCCGTGCTACCTCCCTGCGTACGGAATCAAAACAGGACAATATTATTGCCTCGGGGGTATCGTCCACAATAATCTCGACTCCGGTAGCCGATTCCAAAGCCCTGATGTTCCTCCCCTCACGACCAATAATCCGGCCTTTGACATCGTCCGATTCCAAGTTGAAAACGGACACACAATTCTCCACGGCCTCTTCCGTACCAATACGTTGTATGGTATTGATCACTATTTTCTTTGCCTCTTGCTGGGCGGTCAACTTGGCCTCTTCCATGGTCGCCTGCATATAGGCCATGGCATCGTTCTTGGCCGTTTCCTTGAGGGATTCCAACAGTTGACTTTTTGCGTCGTCCGCGGAAAGTCCGGAAATTACCTCCAATTGTTGGACCTGGTTCTTGTGAAGCCTTTCCAATTCTGACTGCTTTTTTTCATAAAAGGCGGTTCGATGCTCGACATCCTTTAGTTTTCTTTCCAATTTCTCGTTGAGCTTTTTATTTCTGGAAAGTTCGCCACTAATCTGCGACTCCTTGTCCCTGGTGCGTTTTTCCGCCTCGTTGATTTTTTTGTTCTTATTGTTGATGACCTTTTCATGTTCCGCCTTAAGCTCTAAAAATCGCTCCTTGGCCTGATACATCTTGTCCTTTTTAATGGTCTCCCCCTCTAATTTGGCACCCTTCAATATCGATGCTGCCTCTCTTTTGGCATTGGCCATCGTTTTGGACGCCTTCCCCTTTTCCAAAAACTTGGCAACGGCAAAACCAATGATGACCCCTACTATTCCCGTTATTATCGCTAACGTGCTATCCATAATGTTGATGGTTAAAAATTATTCATCCCAGGAAATGGGGACCTCAAATACCCAACACCTCCTACGTTCAGTTATCTGGGCAGTGCCCACAAAAAAAACCCACATTGGAGAAGTTTTG
>JBCCZF010000697.1:0-1761 GCA_039188035.1 Bacteroidota bacterium
TCTAAGTCCTTGTTTTTGGTCATCATCCATTGGTCCATTTCAAAACCATCCTCGCGCATGCTAAATAGCACCTCGTGCTCCCCGGGCGTATCTATATCCAAATAAATCAATCCCGGTTCCCCACAATGGACTGCATCGGTACGCTGCCTGCTATCCCAATACCAGGAATGCTTACCCTCGCACCATTGCATGCGCTGCCCGGATGCGGGCCATTCGCCGTTAAGGCCCACATGCACCCCGTTATCTTCCGAATTTACGCTATGTGCCCGTACCCAAATGTAATAGCGACCGGGGTTGTTTATTTTCACCTTATAATGTACAACGGCCAATTTCCCCGGGGCATTGCTAAAATTCACGCCCGGCCTTAAGGGATCATCGTGATTCGTTCTCGAGTCGGGCAAGATTTCAATATAGGTGCCCTTACCGGCATCCTTGGTATGCAAGTGGGCATCGTTCTCCTTTAAATCCGTCTGAAACCCTGGGGAAATCACATACCATTTACGAATATCCGTCTTGCTCTGCCGGTAAAAATCCTCGGCTTCCACCAGAAGCTCCCCATTTTTCTCCTCATTTCCCTGATTTTCGAAAACCTGCGCTTGCCCAGCACATCCCAAAAACAAGGAGCCAATACCGTAGGCAAGGACAAATGT
Source organism: Bacteroidota bacterium (assembly GCA_039188035.1). GTDB lineage: Bacteria > Bacteroidota > Bacteroidia > Flavobacteriales > Flavobacteriaceae > Ulvibacterium. The sequence continues at coordinate 651 of JBCCZF010000697.1, forward strand.
ATTTTTAGCGGTCGCCCCAGGTCGTATTATTTTCATTTTGATTTGGTTTTTGGCGTTGTCTACATCCTGTTCTTGTTGGTAGAATTGCGTACGACCAAAAAGGATTTTAGAATTCGTTTTTCATATTCCCCAGGGGTATCCTTCAACTGCTTCACTACCAATTCCCCCGATGCCAGGCCCATTTGAAAGCCCGGTTGGTCAATACTGGTCAAAGAGGGCTCCAATAATTCGCCCACCGGCTCATTGTTGAACCCGATAAGCGATAGTTCTTCGGGAATGGCAATACCCCGCTCTTTGGCCGCCAACATGATACTGATGCCAATTTGGTCACTAAAAGTGAGGATACCATCCGGATGATTGGGGGAATACAGCAATTTTCGGGCTGCCGAAAGCGTGCTTTCCCGATCAAACTTACTATAGACCAGATAACCATCCCTGAGTTCCAATTTATGTTCTAAAAGGGCCTGCCGATATCCTTGTGCCCTATCCCTATTTATTTGAAGCTCTTTAGGGCCACCCAAATAGGCAATCCTTTTACAGCCCACATCGACCAAATGGCATACCGCTTCGTAGGCCGCCCTGGCATTATCGATGATAACCCTGTCCGTATCCACATCATTACAGTCCCTATTGAAAAACACCAATGGAATACCACGTTTTTTGAGTTCCGCAAAATGGGAAAAATCCTTGGTTTCACTCGCCAGCGATACAATCACCCCATTGACCCCTGCGGCAATCAATTCCCTTATCAAACCCTTTTCGCGAACGTAGGATTCGTTGGATTGGCAAACAATAATATGCATGCCGTTTGCCTCTGCGATCTTTTCAATGCCACTTATGGCCATGGCGTAGAGGTAATAGGACACTTTGGGCACGATTACCCCAATAAGATTTGAATTCCGTTTTTCCAGGGAATACCCGCTGTTTAGGGAAATATAGCCTTTTTGCATTGCCAATTCCTTAACTCTTGCCTGGGTGGCCCTACTGATCCTAGGGTGATTTTTAAGGGCACGCGAAACCGTGGATATGGAAACATCCAATTCCGCCGCCAGTTCCTTTAAAGTAGCTTGTCCGTAGGCCATCTATCCTTTTGGGTTACCAAATACAAAAA
>JBCCZF010000698.1:0-1744 GCA_039188035.1 Bacteroidota bacterium
CCGCAAAGTGTATTTTTTGAAAACTGTAGGTATGTATCCTTTCCGGTTCCCCCAAAGGTTGTATGGTAATTACACCCTCGTCATCCAACCGGATGGTGCCCTGGTTCCCTTCCAACCAAACCGCGCCAAAGGTTAAGCGCGGATCTTCGGCGGTGTTTTCGTTGTAGCGATTGGCATCCAAAAAGCCCAAGGATCCGTTTTTAAAGTTAAAATGGACCCATGCGAAATCCTCTCCCTTTATGTTCGGGTTTAGGGTACGTAGCTTGGCGTAAACACTATCAATTTCGCCCACTAGATAGCGGAAGGTATCAATAAAGTGGATTCCGGTCTCATAAACAAGCAGTTGTTCCATTTCCCTAAAATAAGGCTGTCGATCCATATAGGCATCTTCCTGCCAACCATCTCCCATACGCATTCTTAGGTTTATACTATGCAGGACGTCGCCAACAATACCTTGGTCCAACAACTTTTTTAACTCCCTATGCCAAGGTTGGAACCGGAAATTTTCATGCACCATAATACGGATACCGGTCTTGGCCGCGATTTGAGCGATTTGCCTGGCATTATCCATGGTGGGCGCCAAGGGTTTTTGGCAGATTATGGGAATTCCCCGGTGTAGGGCGGACAGGCAAAGGTCCAAATGGGTTTCGGGAGGGGTTATGATATCGACAAAATCGGGTCGCTCCATATCCAACATTTCCTCAAAATCGTCATAGGCCCGATGGATCTCATATTGTTTGCATATACGCTCGGCATTGGCCTTGGTCCTACTGCATACGGCCGTAATGGCCACATTTTCCATACGTTTCCAAGCTTCGTATTGAAAATGACTGAAATAACCCGTACCTATACAAACCCCTTTATATACTTTCATTCCTTTAAATTTAACCCAATAGATTGATTTTTATGCATTTCCTTTTGTTGACCTATTTGCCTTGCCCTAAAAATCCCTTGGGAAGGTTTTCAGGCTATATTTTTATTAACTGTTGTTGTGGGTTCATATTTATCCAGAAAAGAATAGCGATTAGGTTCAATACGGCGCCAACGACAAAAAACAAGGTAGATGAGCCCCACCAAGCCGCCAAATAAGGGAATATCAGGGCGGTAACAAACGAGCCCAGGTTACCGGCCATGTTCATTGTACCCGATACGGTACCGGAAAACTCCTTACCGATGTCCACACAAAAAGACCATGATGGGGCCAAGGTCATGTCCGCCCCAAAAATGGCAAGACTCAGGAATACAATTGCTCCCACGGGGGTGTCCATATAGATACTTCCGATCAAACCTACTGCTGCCAGCGAAAAACCTATTATTGCGGGCAGGGTGCGCGAGCGCCTCCAATTTCCGTTGCGATATATTTTATCCACCAATGCACCGGAAGACCAGTTGCCGAAAGCTCCAAAGATAAGAGGTACGGAGGTGTAGATTCCTGCTTCCACAGCATCCAGGCCATATTCGTTTTTAATGTGGGGAAACAACCAGGTCAAGGCAAAGAAATTGGTGAAATTGCTACAAAAATACTGCCCCATGGCCAACCACATGTTTTTGGATCGGATCAAACTTTTTAAGGGAGGCTTTCCTTTTCCGCTGTTGGCTTTCTTTTCTTGACGTGATGCCAAAATATACGTTTTCTCTTCCGGGGTAATGCGTTTGTGGTTTTCTGGATTGTCCTTGAACATCAAAAACCAGGCAACGGCCCAGATAAGGCCTATGGCCCCTAAGACATAAAAGGTGCTTCTCC
>JBCCZF010000699.1:0-1743 GCA_039188035.1 Bacteroidota bacterium
ACCGCTGGCCACCGTTTTCTCAAAAGGATACAGATCAACGATAACGATATCCAAAGGTGGAATGGCGTATTCTTCCAATTGGGCCACGTCGCCCTCATGATCCTCACGACGGAGAATGCCCCCAAAAACCTTGGGGTGTAGCGTCTTTACCCTACCCCCCAGGATGGAAGGGTAACTGGTTACGTCCTCAACCGGTATCACCGGGGCGCCAAGCCCCCGGATAAACTTCTCCGTGCCTCCCGTGGAGTACATGGTGATACCGAGTTCCTGGAGCTTTTGTATTATAGGTTCCAAGCCTTCTTTATGGAAAACGGAAATAAGGGCCGAAGTCGCTTTTTTGGTACTCATGATTTGTGGAGTTTGTTGATGTTAAGACAGGCAAAATTACCTCTTTTGCCAGGAAAAAAAGTGCCGGGTTATCAACAAAATAGGGAAGTTTTAAAGAATCTGGATGGTATGGTCCACAAACCAGGGGACACGAATGGATTGCGACCCCCCGTTCATTTGTGCCGACGACACCAAACCCCCTATTGTCCAAAACAATTGAGCAGGTGTAAACGGGTGTCTAACGACTACAGTCGATCAATACATGTATGGATTTATCATCCTTAATATCGTTCCTAAGTTTAAAGGCCTCGGCGATTTCGGAAAGGGGATATTTGTGGGTGACCATTTCCACGGTATTTATTAAGCCGTCCTTTACCAGTTGAAGGCCTTCCTGCCAAAACCGGCGCATATCAATATCCCTTTTGGGTTCCGTGGAGAATAGATCTACCCGTTTTTTGTGCATTTTGAAGAAATCAAAACCGCCATTACAGGTTCCTATGCATCCGTACATGACTATTTTGCCTCCAAATGCACAACAATCTAGGGCGTCTATCATCCCGTCTCCCTCGAGCAGGCAAGGTATTACCACATCAAAGCCATTGGGATGGTCCTTGCCCACGACGGACATCGTAGGGATTCCTTCGTGCTTGATTTTATAGGTATGTGTGGCTCCATATTTTTTTGCCAGTGCCAATTTTTCTTCATGTAAATCCGTAACAACCAATTTTTTAGGGCCAAAAAGCGAAATCACCTGCGTAAGCACTAAACCGCTCACCCCTTGCCCCGTAATCAATACAGAGGTGTTGGCCGATAGGCTTGCGAGTTCCGCAGCATGCAATATTCCGGGAAGCACTTCCAAAGAACTGATTTCTTCATCGGGGAAATCATCCGGTACTACCTTGATATTGAATGGCATACAAACAATGTATTCGGCAAAGGCCCCCCAGGCGTATCTACAAGATACTTTCATCCCTTTTTTTAGCGTATGCACGTTTTGGCCTACTTTGTCAATAACCCCGGAAACCTCGTGGCCAAGCCGGGCCGGAAACGTCATGAATTCGGGTTTTCGGGTTCCCCGGTACGTTTCAAGATCCGATCCGCAGATACCGACATATCGAATTTTGATGCGTATTTCTTCATCGGTAGGTTCGGGTATTTCCGCATAGTTTACCGCAATCTTGTGGGCCTTGTCCAATACCGCCACTTTCTGGGCGTTAGGATGTCCTTTTTCCACGAAAGTAAGATCCGCAATCTGCATTTTGGAAGTCATGTAGCCTATATTTTTAACGTTATTAGTATCCAACTCGTCGTACCCGAACCTAAAAAAGGACACTACCTTCAAATATTTGGATTGCGGTCCGGGACTTTTTCAAGTCTAAGCTACAATTTCTAAATATCAGGAAAATTCCTTTTTTG
>JBCCZF010000700.1:0-1742 GCA_039188035.1 Bacteroidota bacterium
CCGGGCTTTAGGGTACCCATTTTTAGTGGTTTTGATATAGGGACATGTACAATTTCTTTGGTGAGTATCCTACTGGTGTTTCCATTTTGATCTACCGCAACGGCCTTTAAGATGGTGGTTCCCCGAATGGGGACAGGCTTTCTATATTTAGTGGATTTTGGGGTTGGCCGGCTGCCGTCCAGCGTGTAAAAAATGTCCAAATTGTCAAAACCTCCTTCCAATGAAAACGAAGTTTCCCCATAAAACCCGTTTTCCGCCGCTTTTAGTATAGGGGCCGGGGGCTGCACTACAACCATATCGTTTTCTTTTGTCATTTGAAAAGTATCGAATAAACGGCCTTCGATATCAATGGCCTTAAAAATGACCGTTTTATTAAAAATGGTAAATGTACAATAGTGATAAACGGGGCGTTGTTCCAGACTGAACCAGTTCCGTGTAGGGGCAAATCCCTCAATGGGCCCCCCGGCACCACCCGAATTTATGTAGGTTACCCCATTTTCCTGATCTACCATATTGTTCTTTATGGGCCAGGTGCGCTCGTACATGTGTACATGGCCGTATAAGCAAAAATCCACTCCGTACAATTCATACAGGGGAACAAGATCACGGATGGCCACCACACCATAGCTGGACAAACCCAGATACGTATCCCCATTGTCATTTTCCTCCGAACTATAAGGTGGATGGTGGTGCATCACAATTTTCCAAGTGGCCTTCGATTTTGCCAAGGCTTGTTCCAACCAGTTGTACTGCTCCGAGTTTTCGCTAACATCGCGTTTGGTTTCGATTAAAAAAAACGCCGCATTGCCATAGGTAAAAGAATAATAATATTCCGGCTTTGGGTTCGCCATATATTGATAATAGTATTCCGAATCGTTTTCGTGGTTCCCTAAGGCGGAGTACATGGGAATACGACTCATTAATTGGTGCCCGTCCGGCAAGAATTGTTCGGTCCAATCGGTGACCTTGAGCCCGTCGTCCACCAAATCTCCAACATGGACTACAAAATTGGGCCTACTGTTCCATACCCTTTCCGAAATTCGCCGCCATACGATCGTATCTTTTATGTTATTTTGATTTCTTTGGGAATCGCCGACCAGGGCAAAGGAAAAAGCGGTGTTTTCCTTTACATTGGTTTTAAAGGTATACACCTTGCTGAATCGGGTGTCCCCGTCTTTGGATGTAATGTCCACCCTCCAGAAATAGTTGGTTTCCGTCTCCAGATCGGTAAGTTCCACTTCATGCATTGTCTTAAAGCCTTTCTCCGAAGTGCTTAAAGATAAATTCGGGGCTTTTGCATGGGCCAGGGCGTTTCCATACCGAACGATTGCTTTTGTAGGACGCTCGGTTTCAAATAGAATTCGCATGCTAGTCCGGGTCGAATATTGCAGATAGGGCTTAACCTTAAACTCCTGGGCACCTAATGGAGAAAACAGTAATGCCAAAAGGAGTACTATTATGGAATTCTTTGTCATGGTGAATAGGGATTAGGTAAAATATACGTATAAAATTACTATTTGTAAACTTTATTTACCTTTTATAAATATTATGATAGTGTTAATGTTATGAAACCCGCTTGAAACAATACGTTTCATCATTAAGGTTTGGGGTCATAAAGGCTCAGAATTTGAACTCACTTTCTATACGGGCACATCCGCTCAGGCAGGGGAGCGGTCCAACTTCGGATTCCGAAAATGATAATAAACACCCAGAAGGGAAACCAGGGCGCTGATTAGAAAAAA
>JBCCZF010000701.1:0-1721 GCA_039188035.1 Bacteroidota bacterium
GATCCATAGCTTTTATAAGACCCAGATAAAGATCGCACGGCGGGTAGATTATGTGTATGATTTTGCCTTGCCAGTACTTGTACTGGATACCCTTTTTAACCGGAATGCCACGCACTTGGGCAAATGGTTGGGCATGTCCCCGAGGAACGCCATTACGGTGTTGGATACGCATGATGGAATAGGCATCGTGGACGTCGCCTCGGAAAACGGGGAGCCTGGACTTATCCCTGATGCCGTTTTGGACGATATTGTGGAACAGATCCATAAAAATAGCGGGGGAACAAGTTTAAAGGCTACGGGTGCGGCGGCGAGCAACCTGGATCTGTATCAGGTGAACTGTACCTATTTTGATGCCTTGGGCAAAGATAGGCTGGCCTATTTGATTGCCAGGGCCATCCAATTTTTTGTTCCCGGTATCCCTCAAGTCTATTATGTGGGACTCTTCGCGGAGGGCAATGATATGGAGCTTTTGGCCCATACCAACATAGGGCGGGATATTAACCGGCACTATTTCAGTCAGGGAGAGGTTTCGCAAAAAACGCAAGGCGATTGGTTTCTAAAGTTCAGGGAACTTCTCCTTTTTAGGAACACGCACCTTGCCTTTGACGGGGAGTTCGTCCTTTTGGAAGCCAAAAAAGGGGTTTTGCGGATCAAATGGACCTCGGAGGCGCATTGGGCATTATTGGATGTGGATCTTATTGCCCTGCATGGAAAAATCACCTATTCCTCACAAGCCGGGGGAAGCGAGCTGCCCTTGTCGATAGATTGATAAAACTATATCGTTTTCGTTGTCGTTTTCTGGATTTTAGGACTCCTTTTTTAAGGATTTATGGGTATTTATGGTATCTTGTTCGTCCAGCAAAACAGTGTCCCATGGGTATTATTAAAAAACCGAGCTTACGTTTTTGGCAGATCTGGAACATGAATGTTGGGTTTTTCGGAATCCAATTTAGCTTTGGCCTACAACAGACCGCTGTAAGCCCTATTTTTTCTTTTTTGGGCGCCCATCATGATGAGCTGCCTTTGTTGAATTTGGCAGGACCGGTTACCGGACTTTTGATTCAACCCATTATTGGAGCGATATCTGATAAAACCTGGTCGCCAAAATGGGGAGGGAGAAGAAAACCTTTCTTTTTAATAGGTGCCATTTTGGCCAGTTTGTGCCTTTTAGCTTTTCCTTATAGTTCGGAACTTTGGTTTGCCGCAGGTCTCTTATGGATTTTGGATGCCGGGAACAATACGGCTATGGAACCGTATAGGGCCTTTGTTGGGGATAAACTTCCGGACGAACAATTGACTTTCGGCTATCAAATGCAAAGTTTATTCGTTGGGGCGGGGATTACGTTGGCGAACCTATCGCTTTTTGCCTTTCAACATTGGTTCAGTACCCCCCTAGAGGGAGGAGGGCTTTTTGAGGCTGATGCCGAAAATGCCTCTGCAATTCCAACATGGGTATATTACTCGTTCTTCCTCGGGGCTTTGGCTTCCATTGGTACGGTAATGTGGTCCGTTTGGAAAACCCCTGAAATTCCCCCTACAGAGGAGGAGTTGGCGGAAATCAAACGGCATAATGCAGGGACACCATCACCCCTTGTCCAAATATTGAGCGTACTGTTGGTTATTTTCTCGGTTCCCTTGGTATTGGGTTATATCACCACGCTGGCATTTCCCGCTTTAGTGCATAACATCAATCTTTTGGTGGTCATTATGTTGGTTTACGC
>JBCCZF010000702.1:0-1709 GCA_039188035.1 Bacteroidota bacterium
CGTCGAGCAGCTTGAAGCTGGCACAAAAACACGATTTTTGACACCCCTCCCAAGTTTTAGCTCGATTTGTGGGCCGTCTCTTGGGCCATCTTGGGCCTACCCTTGATGCCCAAGGAGGGTCATGTGGTAAATGTCAGCTCTATGGGCGGGGTACAGGGCAGTGTTAAGTTTCCAGGACTTTCGGCCTATAGTTCAAGCAAAGGGGCCTTGATTACATTGACCGAGCTTTGGGCCGAAGAATTCAAGGAAACGGGCCCCTTCTTTAACGTTTTGGCCCTAGGCGCCGTACAGACCGAAATGTTGGCAGAGGCTTTCCCGGGATATCAGGCGCCCACAACACCTTTGGAGATGGCCACTTACATCTTGGAATTTGCGCTTACGGGACATCGGTTTTATAATGGAAAACTGTTACAGGTGAGCAATAGTACGCCTTAGATTCTTTGCAGTAGTATGGTCTAGGAATTTTCCAAATGTGATCGCTATGCAGGGTCACCGTTTAGCTAAAAAAGGATGAATTGGTGTCTTGGGTACGGGAGCAACCGATAATTTCCATAAGCGATAAAAATAGGTACTTTTGTTGGCTTCGGGATTGGTGTTTATCTTCATTTTTAGCGTGTACAGGTATGCATAGAAGGGATTTTATACGAAAAACAGGAATGACCGGAGCCATGGCGCTTATGCCATCAGTAGGTTGTGAAATGAACAAAAAAGGCGCATATAAACTAGGATTGCAGCTCTTTTCCGTGAATTCCGATATGAACAAAGACCCCATAGGTACTTTGAGTTTGGTCAAAGATATGGGCTATGCCGATTTTGAGATTTATGGATTTAACCCTGGAAAAGGGACGTATTATGGCATTGGGGCATCGGACTTTAAAAACCTATTGGACGATTTGGGTGTAACCGTATCCAGTGGGCATTATGGTTTTTCCGATTACTTAAACGCCCAGCGCGATGCTTTAAAACGATTTGTGGATTAATGTATCCGGGGCGCACATGCTTTGGGGTCGTCTTATATTACCTGGCCTTGGATGGCACCGGAACAGAGGACACAGGACAATTATAAACGACTCTCCAAGAAACTCAATGAAATAGGGGAACAGGTTGTGGACGCCGATCTTGGATTTGCCTACCACAACCATGGTTTTGAATTTGACGACCTTGGAGGTACTTATGGTTACGAGATTATTCTGCAGGAAACCGATCCTGATTTGGTCAAGCTCCAAATGGACATGTATTGGGTAATCCACGCATCTAAATATACGCTCAAGGAACTTATTGATAGCCAACCGGGCCGCTATGTTATGTGGCATATAAAGGATATGGATCCTATAAGCAGGGATTATACCGAACTGGGAAATGGATCTATTGACTATACCAAACTCCTTCCCGACCCCATAAAATCCGGCCTGGAGTTCTACTATATTGAGCAGGGAGGGAACTTTGCCCATAACCCGCTTCGAAGTGCGGCGGACAGTGCCGCCTACTTTAAAAAGCACCTACAGGGCTATTTGTACTAACTGTGTTTTCTATTTCATGATTTTAGGAAGATGCCTTTGGGCATGTGAATGGGATTCATAAGGCGGCGTATGATTTCATACGGTATAGCTCCCAAACAATCCTCATGAAAATGGGTTTATAACTTCGACTTTAAGAATCGGCTTTTTGGTTTTCTGAATCCATTGGATCAATTCCTGGGTCGTTTTTTC
>JBCCZF010000703.1:0-1705 GCA_039188035.1 Bacteroidota bacterium
GGGCTCTCTTTTGGCCTCACGAAGCCCTTTCATCAGTATCCATTCGATTTGGCCATTGGTGCTCCGGAACTCGTCCGCAGCCCATTTTTCTATGGCTTTGAGCATGTCCTCGTTCAACCGTAATGCAAAGGCCTTTTTTTTGCTCATAGTATGGCAATATTATCCAAGAATTCCAAAGGTAGGGATATGCTATCGGTCTTTGTCACGTTCCAAAATTACCGTAAGGGAGCAAGCATATCCGCGTTCTCCAAAAATTTGATTCTTTGTTTGACGATTTTTCCGCTCTCTCATAACTTTTCTTAAAACTATTTGCGGATTGCCTCATTGGCCTCCACTTCCTTTTGCATACCCAAAAGGAAGTGTTTGCCATTTCCCAGTTTCATTTGAATGCCCTGGTTGCCCCGCATTTCCATGGCCTTTCCGTTTTGTATGGAGCGTGGTAGGCCCCGTCCCCTGTATTCTTTTAACGGACTATAGGTGCGCAGGTAACACTGTTGAATTTCAGTCCATCGAACGGTTTTTTTGGATAGTTGTACAGGCCGAAATTTATTATGAACCCCTGGAGTATTACCTGGAGTTCTTAAACTGGGACGATCTACAAAAATGAGGGCTAAAAGCGAAGCAAGTAGTACGGTTATCTGGCCAACCGTATCATTGGGGCCTACTTTATCCACATCCGTTACAAGTATAAACCAGGAATACATACAGTACAGGGGAAATGTTACACGGGCCGAATTAAGCAATAGTAACCCCGATTGATCAAAGGGCTGTGTTTCCTGAAATACCCACATTTTAATGATTTAAGGTTCCAGTATTTACCACCGGGGCGGCGTCCTTGTCCGAGCAAAGGACTACCATAAGGTTGCTTACCATGGCGGCACGGCGTTCCTCGTCCAAATCTACAATTTCATTTTTCCCCAATTCCTTTAGGGCCATTTCCACCATGCTTACCGCGCCTTCCACGATTTTATGCCGTGCGGCCACTATGGCTGTGGCCTGTTGCCGCTTCAGCATGGCATTGGCAATTTCCTGGGCATAGGCCAGATACCCGATTCTGGCCTCCAAGACCTCGATTCCCGCCATGGAAAGGCGTTCCTGTACCTCCTGTTCCAGGGCCTCACTGACCTCGTTAAGACTGGAGCGTAGGGTAATATCCTCCTGCAGACCTTCATCGGCAAAGTTGTCATAGGGGTACATGCTAGCCAATTTACGCACCGCCGCATCAGTCTGTACCCGAACAAAATTCTGATAATCATCCACATCAAAAGCGGCCTTGTAGGTGTCCGTGACCCGCCATACCAAAATGGTGCTGATCATTATGGGATTTCCCAATTTATCGTTCACCTTTAAGCGCTCACTATCAAAATTACTGGCGCGGAGCGAAATTTTCTTCCTAGATAATAAAGGGTTTATCCAGAAGAAACCATTCTTTTTTATGGAGCCTTCATATTTTCCAAAAAAAAGCAATACCCTGGATTCATTGGGGTTTACAAGAATAAAACCCTTAAATATAATGAGTGCTATCACAATGGCTATTATAGTTAGAATAGGATGGATTGCGGACAATAAAAAAACACCGCCTAGGAGCAATCCCAAAAAGAGGATCAGCATGTTGTAACCGTTGGTAGGATGTAATGTTTTCTCGTTTTTCATGGGAATTAATTTAATATGATTGCCTTTTCCCATCGCATCGAAACTGTATGTA
>JBCCZF010000704.1:0-1692 GCA_039188035.1 Bacteroidota bacterium
CTATATTCTCCGTGGTATATATCTCTTTGCTCATACTGCGTATGGCCAAGGTATCCACCAAATTCTGTTCTTTTTTTCCTTTTACATCCACCAAAAGTTGGTTCAGCGAGCTATTTATGGACTTTTTGTCCTTAAAATTCAACTGATGCCCAAAACGGGAAACGATACCGTTCAAGGCCATTAACTTTTCCTCGTCTGGATCGTCGTGTACCCGGTAAACAAAGGACTTTTTGGGCTTTTGTTTGCCTATGAACTCGGCCACTTTTCGGTTGGCCAACAACATAAACTCCTCAATGAGTTTATTGGCCTCCTTGGCTTCCTTGAAATAGACGCCTTCCGGTTCATTGTCATCGGAAAGGTGGAACTTTACCTCAATCTTGTCAAACGAGATGGCCCCTTGTTCCATACGCCTTTCGCGCATGAGTATCGCCAAATCATTTAAAATAAGGATAGCATCGGCAACGTCTCTTTGCACTTCATAAGAACCATCACGTATAGAAATGGACTCAGGAATTCGTGTTTCTCCGGTTTCTATGATATGTTGGGCCTCCTCATAGGCAAAACGTTCGTCGGAATTGATGACCGTACGCCCAAACCATTGCTTTTTTAAACGGGCCTGGGCGTCCATCTCAAAAATGGCGGAAAAGGTATACTTTTCTTCCCTGGGCCTAAGCGAACACGCATTATTGGATAAAATTTCCGGTAACATAGGTACCACGCGATCGACCAGATATACGGAAGTGGCCCGATCATAGGCCTCATCATCCAAAAGGGTATCAGGTTCCAGATAATGGGAAACATCGGCAATGTGAATGCCTATCTCAAAGTTCCCATTATCCAGCCGCGTAAAAGAAAGTGCATCGTCAAAATCCTTGGCATCCTTGGGGTCTATAGTAAACGTAAGGTCTTGCCGCATATCCCTTCGCTTGGCTATCTCTTCCTCCTTGATACCGGTATCCAATTCCTCGGAAAACCGCTGAACATCGGCCGGGAATTCATAGGGCAGGCCGTATTCCGCCAAAATAGCGTGGATTTCCGTATGATGCTCCCCAGGGGTTCCCAGTACATCCTTGATTTTTCCATAGGGCGATTCGGCCTCATCCGGCCAATCGGTAATTTCCACAATAACCTTATCGCCATCTTCGATATCCTGCCCTTTTAGGCGTTCCTTGGGCACAAAAATATCCGTATACATGCCATTATCCCTGGGCCGTACAAAGGCAAAGTTGGGCAGTAGGTCCACAATGCCCACAAATTCCATTTTATACCGTTCCAGAACGGCAACTATTTCCCCTTCCAATTTGCGACCGTTCCTCTTCGGAAACACCCGTATTTCTACCTTGTCTTTGTGGAATGCTTTGTTTATCCTGGCAAGGGGCACAAAGACGTCTTCGTCCATACCTTCTATAATCACATAGGCATTTCCCCTTCCCGTAATATCCACAGTACCCGTCTGGTTGGTTTTTGAGGCATCCAAAGCCCTGTAACTCCCCCGATCGGTCTCCATTATCCGCTTTCTTTCCCTAAGCTGTCCTAGTCTTTTTATAAGTGTATTTCTATCCTGGGTATCGGTTATCCCCAATTTGGAAGCAATTTGTTTGTAGTTGAAGCTCTTTTTGGGCTCCTTTTCCAAAACCGTGAAAATTCCTTTGGTAATCTCGTTTCTTCTATGGTTTCTTGCTTTCTTTTTTC
>JBCCZF010000705.1:0-1684 GCA_039188035.1 Bacteroidota bacterium
ATTTAGGGAAAGCCAGGCGGATCGGCGTTTTAAGGTACAGCCTTTTTTGGAACGGAACTATTTGAGGAATATGCTGGGGTGGTTTATGATAAAATCCACCACCATCCCCTCGGACATTGAATGGATGATGGCCCGGGCCGCAGGATACGACGCGGGCTTTGCCATGGTATTACGGAGCCCTTCCTTAGAGGCCAATCCACATACCGAGGAACTGTTGGCCCTGATCAAGTTGTGGGAGGAAGCTAGGTTGGCCGGGGTCTTTTCCCCGGAGCAACGGAAAAGACTCAAGGATGGCAATAATGAGTTCCATCTGGAGCGGGTAGACGAAAAAACCTTGATACTACATCCGTTTACAACCAACAGTTTTGAGCATATTAGGAAAGTACTGCAACCCGGGGAGCCCACGGATTCGGACTGGTCGTTTTCCAATAGGGGGGAAGAGCAGCCCTTACAATTTAGGCTTACCATAAAAGGGCCTAAGAAAAAAGGGGAAGGCTATATATCTGGGCCCAATTTGCTATTCAACAATTCCTTTGCGTTTGATCTTCCGGATAAAATGGAACAGGGAGCTTCCGTGGTTTGTAATGGCACCCGCCATTTGCGGATTTATGATGCCAGGGGACGTTTTCTCAAAACCTTTGATATGGGCAAGGCACCGCCCCCCTTGCGAAAGGGAACCCATAATTTTAGGTTCAACTGCGAATTCCCGAACGATGTTGATCTAGTGGCAAACCTGGTGGTAAAACAAGAAGGGGAAGGGGAAAGAATAAAGTTATGATTACACGGCCCTAGGGTATTGCCTTAGTACATGTTCCGGGGCATAGGGTTTCCACGGGAATCTTGTTCGGTAGTGTAGGAACCTCTAATTGAAGGTTTATAGAGGTTTGGGCCGGGTTTTTGTGTTTCTCCATGTCCAGTGCCCCTTGCTTCAAGGAGTTTCCCCCGATCCCCCGAGAAACAAGGACTAGACATTGGAGAACTTCACAAAATGATTACCAATAAGAGCCGCCTCTCTTACTTGGCGAATCATCATGATAAAACGCTTTGACGGGTTCCTTTTAGGGAAATTTGCCAAAGACTTCTTAAAAAGCCCTATATAATCATTGGTAAGAATCGGTAAAACAATCATCTTAATTCATGTTCGTTATGTGCACAGTTTTTGCATTTACCGGTATATAGGTACATAATACCCATGTCCCAGGTGAAGTAGGTGTTGACAAAACTGGCGTCGGTAGCCCATGAAAATCTGGGACTAGCCAAAATATTTCTTTGAAAAATCGGCATAATACCTTTTTATTTTAAACCAGTAGGGGTCATATTCTATTTCAAAGCATATACCCCGTTTTGAATTTATTTCATCGATCTCAAGAATGTCGGCTGCCGAAAATTCGCCCAATTGGGCATTTAAATACCAATCGTGGATGGTAACCCCTTGGGCGTAATAGGAACCTATTCTCCTTACATCCGCATAATGCGATATAAGGCGATGCATTTTATTCTCAATTTCGGATTGTAAGGCCAATTCACCACTGAATTCATGCAGGTAATCCTTTTCCAGCTTTGTTTCGACCATAATTTGAAAATGCCAAGGAAAATAAGCCTTGGATACCTTCTGATAGAGTTTGGGAATTGTAAGATAGGTTCGGGTAAACTGTATATCCGTACCTGCCTTTGCAAAAGAGTC
>JBCCZF010000706.1:0-1658 GCA_039188035.1 Bacteroidota bacterium
CCTACACCTGGGCCGACCCCGATGAGGGGATTGTATATGTTTTTCTATCTAACCGTACCTATCCCTCGGCCTCCAACACGCTTTTGGTAAAATCCGCATTACGGACCCGAATTCAGCAAGCCATTTATGATTCCATTCTTGACTAGAGCTTGTTTTGGAAAGAAAAGCAAATGCCTATGGAATCGTTTTGGGACATGGATTTCCGGTCCAGGCTAAAAAGTCATAAACTTTCCTTAATTCTAAGGGGGCGAAAAAGTCCCCTTGCGGGTTTTTGTACATTTGACAGATGAAATGCGCCTCGATGAATTTGGCAAAAGAGTACGGTTTGTTGGTGCCTTAAGGATATAGGCCCAATGGTGCCCTGTTACTTTTTTCGTGATCACAAGGTGGAACGGGGCTTAATTTTATGAAATATCCAAATGAAAATAGCTATAGTATGTTACCCTACCTTTGGCGGTAGTGGCGTAGTGGCAACAGAATTGGGGATAGCCTTGGCTTCCAGGGGCCATGAAATACATTTTGTTACCTATAAGCAGCCCGTTCGATTAGAGCTGTTGAACAATAAGATCCATTTTCATGAGGTCCATGTACCGGAATATCCACTTTTCCGATACCAGCCCTATGAGTTGGCACTTTCGAGCAAACTGGTGGATACCGTGAAGCTCTATGGCATTGAACTTTTACATGTGCATTATGCCATTCCACATGCATATGCCGGTTATATGGCAAAGAAAATGTTGGAGGCACAGGGGATAAGCCTTCCCATGATCACTACCTTGCACGGTACGGACATTACCTTGGTAGGCAATCACCCTTTCTATAAACCTGCGGTAACCTTTAGTATAAACCAGTCCGATGCCGTTACCTCGGTTTCCGAAAATCTAAAACTGAGGACATTGGAGTTTTTTGATGTAAAAAAGGAAATAAAGGTAATCCCGAACTTTATCGATAAGAAAAAATACGAGACCTCCTTTACGGATTGTCAAAGGTCCATAATGGCCGATAATGACGAGAAGATCATTACCCATATTAGCAACTTTAGAACGGTAAAACGAATTCCGGACGTAATACAGGTTTTTTACAAAATTCAACAAAGCATACCGGCCAAATTGATTATGGTGGGGGAGGGCCCGGAAAAAGAGGGTGCAGAACTACTTTGCGATACGTTGGGTATTGGGCAAAAGGTACTTTTTTTGGGGAACAGCAACGAAATAGACCGTATCCTTTGTTTTTCCGACCTTTTTCTATTGCCCTCTAAGAATGAGAGTTTTGGATTGGCAGCCTTGGAGGCGATGATCAATCGATGTCCTGTAATTTCGAGCAATACCGGCGGAATTCCAGAGGTAAACAAACATGGGGTGACCGGTTTCTTGAGCGATATTGGGGATGTGGAAGACATGGCCCAAAACGCCCTAAGGATATTGGAAAACGAAGAGGATTTGGAAAGGTTTAAGCAAAATGCCTATGAGGCCGCCCTTCAATTTGATATTTTAAACGTATTGCCCTTATATGAATCGGTTTACGAAAGTGTATTCAAAAGTAGGTTTAACAAGTCCCTTATTTAGGTTTAGCCATGCATTTCTCGGGACAATCTGTTTGCTTATGGCTTGCAACGGCCAGAGAAAAGTAGCCGAAATGTCTTCGGATTCAGACGGGCA
>JBCCZF010000707.1:0-1652 GCA_039188035.1 Bacteroidota bacterium
AAAGGAGTACCGGTAGAAATGATATCACCGGGCAAAAGGGTCATAAACTGGCTGATATAACTTACTAATTTGGGGATTCCAAAAACAAAATCAGAGGTATTGCTATCCTGCATGATTTCACCATTGAGCTTTAACCACAACTTCAGGCTGTGCGGGTCTGGAATTTCATCTACCGTCGACATAAATGGGCCGAGAGGTGCAAAGGTGTCACAACTCTTCCCTTTGACCCACTGCCCCTCCCGCTCCAATTGGTACTCTCGTTCCGAGTAATCGTTGTGCAACAAATATCCCGCAACATGATCCATAGCCGAAGCTTCATCAATGTAAGAAGCCTTTTTGCCAATCACAAAAGCCAATTCCACCTCCCAATCCGTTTTTTGACTTCCTTTGGGAAGGATAAGATCGTCGTTTGGACCAACAATGGCCGAAGTGGCCTTAAAAAACAATACGGGTTCTTTGGGGATTTCCATCCCACTTTCGGCGGCATGTTTGGCATAATTGAGTCCTACACAGACTATTTTGGACGGACGGACCACAGGCGGACCTAACCGTACTTCACCATCTACCAGCGGGCATTGTTCTCTATTGGATTCTAGCCATTTTTGAAGTTCGATAAGTCCATTACCTCCAAAAAAATCCTCATTGAAATCCGTACCAAAACCGCTTACATCAAGTCGGTCACCATTGTCCAGCAGAATTCCAGGTTTTTCATGCCCTGTTGCTCCGAATCGTATTAGTTTCATGTTTTTGAACTATTGTTTTAACTTGATAAAACCCCCATCGATGGGGAAATCCGTCCCTGTGACAAAAGCCGCCCCATCGGAACATAGATAGAGTGCCAAATCAGCTACCTCCTTAGGCTTGCCCATACGGCCAATGGGTTGGGTCTTGGATAATTTTGCAAACATCCCTGCCTCCTTGCCAGGGTAGTTCTTCGCCAGAAAGCCATCCACAAATGGGGTATGTATCCTTGCTGGTGAGATACTGTTGCACCGAATCCCAAAATCAATATAATCCCTGGCCACGGAATAGGTCATAGTCAACACAGCTCCCTTGGTCATGGAGTAAGCGAAACGATCTGCTATTCCGATAGAGGAGGCTATGGAAGCCATATTTAGGATTACCCCGGATTTTTGTGCCTTCATTTCGGATATTACAGCTTGCATACAATTATAGACCCCTTTGATATTCACCTGGTACAGTTTATCCATGTCCATTTCCGAGGTGTTTTCCAGATTGCCCACATGGGCTATCCCTGCATTATTAATGAGGACATCCAAACTACTATTTTCCGCTATTGCCGCTATGATCTTACCTACCTGGGCCTTATCAGTCACATCACAGGAATGTCCATGGGCCCTTCCTTCGGCTTCGGTAATCTTTTCGACAACATTTAAGGCAGCATCCATGTTATTATCGAGAATATGCACAACCGCACCATTGGAGGCAAAGGCAATCGAAAGGGCCTCGCCTATGCCACTGCCACCACCGGTTACTAAAACCGTTTTTCCATTGTAGTCGTAACTGGCCATTTAACGAAGCGTAAGTTCAACGATGGTATCTATGTCATCCATTTTTTCCGTTGGAATTTGAATCAACAGGCCGTATGGGGTCTTTTGATGTTTCACCTTCGTTTTTCCATTAAAAAGTTG
>JBCCZF010000708.1:0-1639 GCA_039188035.1 Bacteroidota bacterium
CTTTTCCAAAGATTTAAAGAATGCCTATCTCATCGGCAAGGCCTATTTTAAAAAAAAGCGATTCACTGCAAACGAACGAAGATTTCAGTATGAAATGGTTCAACTGGGGACAAATGGAATCACGACCCGATCCTTCAATGAACCGGGAAAACTTCCTGAGGCCCTAAAGCCTATTTTTAACGGAGAAAAGCTTATCTGCGTGGGATTTTACGCGGATAGAAAGAACAATCACTACAATGGCCTTTCCTATTTTCGGATAGATCCCGGAAACCTGGACATCCTGTCCCAAAAGTACAGTCCCTTTTCCAAACAGTTTATGGCGGACAAGTTTGGGCGGGAGGACGATGCCGAAGTAAAGAATCTGGTGTTTAAGAACCTTACCGTAAACGAGGATGGTTCCATCCTATTTAATGCCGAGGAATATTTTGTGACCTCTGGCATGCAGTCCAATACTTCCGGGGGGCGCATAAAGGTAGAGCGTTTTCACTACAATGATATTGTGAGTGCCAAGTTGGACGCGGATGGGAATATGATTTGGATACGAAATATCAATAAGGCCGAGGTTACCCAAGGTGACGGTGCCTATTATTCCTACAGTTCCTTTGTTAAGGATGGGGACACCTACTTCTTTATAAGCACTTCGGCGGAGCATCCACAATTGTTGCCTGGAAACCGGTTGTTCTTCAAACAGGGGTACAGTCGCAGCCGTAATGTATTTGCAATTCGTCTGGATAAAAAAGGCGAGGTCGGTTATGAAAAGATCATTGACGACAAGGAGGCGCGTTTGCCCGTAATGGTAGCCATTCCCTTGATCGATTCTAGGGAACACAGATTACTTTTTTATGCCAAAAGAGGTTCTAAGAAGCAATTGCTAAAAGTACACTGGCAGGATAATCTCAATGGATCGGAGAGTAAACAAGCTCTAAGGTAAAGAAAGGGAAGTCCCGTTATGGCCGTTTCCCGTAACCCTATTTTTGTAGATTATCTGCACTATGAGGTATAATACGAAACTGTTTTTCTTTTTTTTCGCTCTTACCCTTACCCTGCATGCCCAGCAAATCGATTTAAATGCCTTGGCCTCGGGTACGGTCAGGAATTTTGGCCCCTTGTACGACGAGGAGAACGAGGCGTTCTTTGGGTATTACATGCTTTCGCTTCTCGAGTCTCTGAATAAGGGAAATGAACGGTACGAATATGTCCTGTTCGACAAGAACTTGAACGAGTTTGCCAATGGCCAGTTCACGGATCCCACTATAAATCCCAACAAGCGGGTGGCCCTGTTTATGAAAGCCGGCAAGGTGCGGTTCATAAGCAATACCCTTTTCTACGCTGCGATCAACGCGGGCATCCCGCAATATAGCTATTCCCATTACCGCGATATTGACCTGAACACCAATGAGGTATCCCCTACGTATTATGAGTACGAAGGCAAACGTAAAATGGGATATCTAAATAACAGGAAAGAGGTAAAAACGATTTTTTACGGGGATAAGTCGTATAACCGGACGATTCCGGGCAAGGGTTATCTACATTACAAATACCAGGAAATTAAGCGCATTAAGAAAACCACTGAATTCGCTTTTTTCAGTAAGGATTCCATAAAGCAGTGGGAAATCGATGTGAATGGCCCGGAGGCCAA
>JBCCZF010000709.1:0-1631 GCA_039188035.1 Bacteroidota bacterium
ATTGCCAAGACGGGGTTTTTGTGGAACAAACCGGGAACGCTTCAAAAAGAAGATACCGTAATCCGGGCGACCACAAAAGGTAGAACAACGACGATACGGGCTCTGGGCACCCCTACGGATAATCCGGAATCCGTCGACACACCGTACTTTTCCTTTGATTCCGATACCCCAATGGCCTTCTATACCGGAAGATCCAGAACCTTAGGGGAAATTAAAAGCCGAATAGCAGAACGGAAAAATGCCCTAAAGACGAAAAATGCGTTGTATGCCGATTCGGCGGATGCGTACGAGGCCATTCAATCGGTGGTAGGTTGGAATATGTTTTACGATGCCTTTAACGACCGTGGCATTTCTTCCGTGAGCCGCATTTGGAACCAAACCTGGGGAGGGTACATCATCTTTGATTGGGATACATATTTTATTGCACTGTTGGCTTCTTTGGAACACAAGGATTTGGCCTACGCCAATGTTTTTGCCATAACCCGATCCATTACGGACGGTGGATTTATCCCTAATGTAGCATCTGCTTACGAAAAATCGAACGACCGATCGCAGCCCCCGGTAGGTGCCATGACCGCAAAACTCATCTATGACCGCTATGGGGAAAAATGGTTTTTGGAGGAAGTTTACGGTACCTTGATGCGCTGGAACCGTTGGTGGCCCAAGGCCCGGGACAATCAAGGGTATCTGTCCTGGGGTTCGCACCCCCATCCAAAAGGGATGTCCGCACATACCCTCCAGGCGGCGAAGTGGGAATCCGGCTTGGACAACTCCCCCATGTTCGATGGGATTGTCTTTAACACAGAAACAAATTGTATGGAACTGGCCTCCGTAGGACTAATGTCCCTCTATATCGCGGATTGCCATTATCTGGCGTCCATTGCCCAGGAACTGGGAAAAAATGAAGATGCACGGGAATTGACCACCAGGGCCAGCACATACGCTGTAAAGCTCAATGAGCTATGGGACGGGGAAATGGGCCTTTACAGGGATAAAAACCTAGTTACCGGCACATTCACCGAGCATAAATCACCCACCCATTTTTATCCCCTATTGGCCCAGGTTCCTACAGCAGAACAGGCACAACGTATGGTAGAGGAACACCTAATGAACCCCGATGAGTTCCATGGGGAGTATATGATACCCTCCATATCCAGGGATAATGCGGCCTTTGAAGATAATAGCTATTGGCGGGGCCGTATTTGGGCCCCCATGAATTTTTTGGTCTACATGGGACTCCGGAATTATGATTTTCCGGAGGCCCAAAAAGAATTGTCCCAAAAATCCCGGGAGCTCATTATGCAGGAATGGACAGCAAAGCGGCGCATCCACGAAAACTACAATGCCGTAACCGGGCAGGGCGACGATGTGCGCAATAGCGATCCCTTTTATGCCTGGGCCGGACTTTTGTCCTATATCGCATTCATGGAGGAGGGCTATGTGAAATGAACAGGAGCTATAAGCCCCTCCACTTGAACGCCAGTTTACAAATAAGAAGCGTAGGAAGGGATATTCAGTAGTAAGCTCGATTTTGGGTTCAGCTTCCGGTAGTTTTTTCCTATAGGCCTGTGTTTTGATATGATTTATGCCCTAATGCTATGAACGGGACTGTCCCGTGGTTTTTTTTGGGC
>JBCCZF010000710.1:0-1626 GCA_039188035.1 Bacteroidota bacterium
ACTTCATAGTTTTCCACGGCAGTAATGTTATAGCCGCGGGTCCATTCCGGTTCGTTGATGAAGGTAGTCGTTACCGATTCAATCCGTATTTGACCATTCCCCAAAAGGGCATAGTCCCCCAAGTATTGGTTGGAAACCGTGAACCCGGAGATCGTGCCGTTCCCCGCTTCATTAGCTTCGGTAAAAACAGCCGTTATATCCCCATTATTAACCTCTGGCCATGTATTGCTTTCGGTCTTGGTAATCCTTTCACCGTCCTCTATAAAGAAAACCACCCGCCAACTTCCGGTTAAATCATAGGAAACGTCATCGTCATCCGTATTGCAACCCGTTAGCGCAAGACAAGCGCTCGTAATAACCAAAATACACATATGGAAAAATCGCATTCTCATCATTTATCCCTTTTTGGGATAGATGTCGTTCTTATTTTTTGGTTGCGTAAGGCAAGTAGTCCCTTTTCCTTAACTCCCTACAAGCCGTATATTGACCCTACCCCACAATATTCACAATCTTTCCAGGAACCACTATAACCTTTTTAGGTGTACGCCCCTGCAACTGTTGTTGGGTACGTTTATGGGCCATAACCGTTTTTTCAATTTCGTCCTTGTCCATGTCCAATGGAAGTTCCAAAGTAAAGCGCATCTTGCCGTTAAAGGAAATGGGGTATTCCTTGGTACTCTCCACCAAATGGGAGGCTTCAAACTCAGGGAAAGGCGCATAGGCAATGGATTCCGTATGGCCCAACTTCTGCCAAAGCTCCTCTGCAATATGGGGCGCATAGGGCGACACCAAAATGGCCAACGGTTCCAAAATAGCTTTGTCGGTACATTTTTGGGCGGTAAGCTCATTTACACAGATCATAAAAGTGGACACCGAAGTATTAAAGCTAAAGTTTTCAATATCGTCAACAACTTTTTTTATGGTCTTGTGCAGGGTTTTGAGTGATTCTTGTGAAACACCCCCCTTGTCCCCCACAAGGGGGGAATCACGAACAAAGAATTCCCCATTAGGTCCGGAATGGTACAATTTCCAAATTTTTTTCAGAAAGCTATATACCCCGGAAAGTCCAGCAGTGTTCCAAGGTTTGGACTGCTCCAAGGGCCCTAGGAACATTTCGTAGAGCCGCAAACTATCGGCCCCGTATTCTTCGCAGATATCATCGGGGTTGACCACGTTATATTTGGACTTGGACATTTTTTCGATCTCGCGACTTACTTTGTACACTCCCCTTCCGACAGTTGTCTGGACTCCCCCCTCAAGGGGGGAATCACCCGTAAGGACATCTCCATTCTCCAAAACAAACTGAGCATCCGCATATTCCGGACGCCACTTTTTAAAGGCTTCAATATCCAATTCATCTGCGGCATTAACGAAGGTCACATCGGCATGTATCTTCTGCAACGAATCAAATTCTTCCGGCTTCAAATCACTATTGGCACCGTTAGGTATTCCAATCAAATAACTTCCAAATTCCTTAGTTTTTCCTTTAGAGATAAAAGTAGTTTTACCTTCAGTTTTCGTCCTATGCATAAAAGCACTCGTCCCCGTAATCATCCCCTGATTGATCAATTTTTGGGCAAATTCAGCTTTCGGAACCCATTCTTTATCGAACATAAACTTTTGCCA
>JBCCZF010000711.1:0-1600 GCA_039188035.1 Bacteroidota bacterium
TATCGACTATTACAATACGCAAAAAGTGCACCAAACAATCAATGGTATACCCAATGAAATCTATAACGAATCAATACCGAAACAACAAATATTAACTAAGAACCAAGCTGTTTTGGTCTAAATAATGGGGAGTATTACAGGGATATTTGCCCAGATGGGAACTCTTAAATGCCTATTCCGGATGTATGTTGGGCAATCCGGCCGTATCCGTCATCAATGAGGCCTATCAAAAAGGAATCCGGAACTATGATTTGGAAAAGGCCTTTACCTATGCCAAAAATACCGTGGACCATACCGGAAACGGGGACTTGGGCTATGCCCCCAAAAACATTTCCAAAACCCTTGAGTACGCGTATACCGATTGGGCGTTGGGGACATTTGCCCAAAGTTTGGGAAAGTCCGGGGTTGCCCAAACGTACCTGGAAAAAGGAAAAAATTACAGGAACATCTGGGATCAGGAGGTGCATTGGTTCCGGGCCAAGGACAGTATGGGCCATTGGCTCCCCTGGAAAGAAAAAACGGTGCACGGCCAAGGATGTATAGAGAGCAATCCTTTGCAGCAAGGTTGGTTTGTTCCCCATGATATGGAGGGACTGATACAACTTCTAGGAGGGGAAACGGCCTTTAAACAGGAATTGATCTCCTTTTTTGAGAATACACCGGAGGATTTTCTATGGAACAATTACTACAATCATGCCAACGAACCTGTGCACCATGTGCCTTTTTTGTTCAACCTGACCGACGAACCCTACCTGACCCAGAAATGGACGCGCACCATCTGTGCCAATGCCTATGGTGTGGGCCCTTATGGGCTTTGTGGCAATGAAGACGTCGGACAAATGTCGGCCTGGTATGTGTTGGCCGCAATAGGCCTTCACCCCATTAATCCGGGGGATGGTATGTATCAGATAACCAGCCCTGTTTTTAATGAAATCGCCGTGCATCTTGCCCCCGAATATACCGGTGAAACGTTCAAGATTGTTGCCAAGGGCAATTCATCCAAAAACATCTACATCCGCAAGATGAAATTGAACGGTAAAAAATTGGACCGGTTTTGGTTGACCCATCAGGAGATTACCCAAGGCGGAATCCTGGAATTAAAGATGGGCCCTGAACCAAAAAGGAATTTAGCAAAGTAGAAGAGGGGATTCCTCCCATATATTAAAAAATGGAGTGGAGCCATCCCCAGACCAATACGGCGCCCATTATAGCGGTGGTTGAGGGATGACACGTTCCATGGCTATGGCCACCAAATTGGCAAACCTGCTCGAAGTCTCTTTGGATTATCTTGTGGGCCAGACCACCCTCGAACTCGCTACCCATGTGCTACAAGGGTCTAGGAAGTCCCCAAGCGAAATAACGGGAACTCGAGAAGATCTTTATGGTCATTGATGCGCTGATACGCGACTTTAAGGCCAAAAAGGCATATGCCTCTTAAAACAAGAAGCCACGGTCGCTAAACCATGGCCTCTTTTCCATATTGTTTTGCTTACTCTAGCCGCTACCAGTTGCAAACTGGCAGTAGCGATTACTCTTGCGCGAGCGAGGCGTAAAGATTATCAGTTATTGCTTTTACCTATTCCAAACATCACTTTTCCAA
>JBCCZF010000712.1:0-1599 GCA_039188035.1 Bacteroidota bacterium
CATACTCCCGTCCTCAATAACATGGAAGACGTTCAAAAGCCCTAGTAATGCGGCATATACCAAAGAAATCCAGACAAAAGTCTTCGACTTGAAAAACAAAGTGCTCAAGGCCAATAGCATAGGAAGCATGAGGGCCAAAATATAAATGCCATGTGCCTCCCCAGGAATTCCTTCGTTATATGGGGTTTCCGGTAAGGTCGTAAAATATAAGGATTCCGCCGTTTCCAGTACGGTATGTAAGGCAATACCCAAAATGATGAGTACCCATAAAAAAGTTACTTTGGTAACTTGGTCCATAATAGTGTAAATTATTGGTTATTGTTGTTTTAACTCTTGGGTCATGCCCATGACCGGAATTTCTATGCGCGGATCCTCTTTAAGCACAGGTGCCTTGGGAACCCGTATTTTTTCATTTCGTCCAGGGGTATTCTTGTTTTTATTCTTCCTATGGGAAACCAATCGTTGGACGGATAATGCCGTAATCAATGAAATCAGCCCTAAAAAGAACCAGCTTATATCGATAAAAAAACTATCCACATATCCCTGGGGCAAGGAAATCCAGGGCCACAGACCCGATTGCCATCCATTTAAAAATGGAATCGCCAACCCCATTACCCCAGCCAATAAAAGGGCATGCTTGTTAATGCTGTGAAAATCCTTAATGAGATAGGCGTAGAGCGTGTATCCGATCCAAAACGTAAAAAAGACGCTGCTCAATGTTCCAAAACGGCCTTCCATGTCCAAGGGAAAAATCTTGGTAATACAAAAGAAAAACGCAATGGCCGGAAAGAGCCCCATACATATGCCCAGATAAATGGCTCCTACGTCGGTATTGAATTCCTTTTTGGCTTCGTAACGTTTGTTGTCCCGGGCCTCAATCCATATCATAACCCCGGAAAGGATTACAAAACAGGTAATCAGGGCCAAAAGAAAATAAATGGCCTTAATAAAGTATCCTCCGTACTGGGCAAAATGGAGTTTATGAATGGTGGTTATAACGCTATCCGCATAAGAATTGTCCCCCAATTTCTGCTGTGAAACGAGCTTGCCGGTAGCCAAACTATATTTAATACTGGCATTACTGTAGAACCGCTTTTCCCCACCAACCTCCATACTCACGTTCAGTTGGGCATTTTCGTCCCCAAAATTGGTAATGTTCGCAAATACGGATTTTACACCCTTGTCCTTGTATTCGGAGACGGCCCTTGCCACTAACGTATTTACATCCTGCCTTGCCTCAAGCGTCCTATGCGCCATTTCTGCCGTACCAAAACCTGGGGCGATATGACTGATCATTTTCTCTTGGTCCCCATCGAACAATACCATCATGGAGGGAATAAAAATTAAAATGGTAAGTCCGTAAAGCGCTCCGGAAACCGCGTAGAAAAATTGAAAAGGAAGTCCTATGACCCCCAGAGCGGTATGGGCATCCGTCCATAAATTCTTTATACTGGCCTTGAGCCTAAAGGTGAAGAAATTGGATATAATTTTTTTCCAGTGGACAATAATACCCGTTAGGATGGCGAACAGGAAAAAAATAGAGACCAGGCCCGCCAGGTATATGCCCAAGGTAGGGATTTGCTCAAAATAATGGAGATG
>JBCCZF010000713.1:0-1597 GCA_039188035.1 Bacteroidota bacterium
AGGATACGGGCGAGGGCCTGGACAACTTTCATGTGGGCGTAAGCAGGGGTGTAGGAGGCATTGCCAAAAAAGTGGATAGCACCTACTATATCTCCAAAAACTTTGTCACCTGGAAGCGTTTGGCCACGGGACCTATCCGCACAGCTTTTGTACTGACCTATGCCGATTGGGATGCTGGTGGAAAAACCATCTCCGAAAAGAAGACCGTCTCCCTGGACTATGGCAGTAACCTGTCCCGATTCCAGATTTCAGTAAAGGGAACGGATACCATTTCGGCTGGCCTTACCCTTCATGAAAAGGATGGGGAAATGGGTGTAAATACCGAGGATAGCTGGGTCAGCTACTGGGAACCCCATGAAGATTCCGAGCTAGGTATGGGCATTGTAGTGCCAGACAACGCTATGTTTGACCATGAATACTATGTTACCGATAAAAAGGACGAAAGTAATTTATTTGCCCATATACAGGCCCAAGAAGGCAGTGTTGTCTATTATGCCGGTTATGGATGGAAAAAAAGCGGCCGGTTCCAAAACAAAAGGCAATGGGAGGACTATTTGACCCGTTTTGCCCAAAGTTTGAAGCATCCCCTTGAAGTGGAAATAAAATAGGGTGTAGTAAAACAGTGGCGTTTTATGAAAATCGGATTTTGGATACCTACATCTTTTGGAAATAAGACAAAGGGTGGTCTTTTGGCCAAGACCTGTATGGAGGGTATTCCTACACGCTGTTCTACTCCCGGATTCGTATCAAATTCGGACAGACTCTAAATGTAGCGTAAGCTTCTTTTGATAAGGCATCACCCCGGATTGGTAACCTCTTCTTGCCTAACCTTGTACGCCGAGGAAATCCCGTATAACCACCTAAAACAGAATCCTGCTTAAGAAACAATACGAGTGAAAAACCCAAGAAAAAAGGCCGCCCTGTTTTCGGGCGGCCTTTTTTTTGCATCCATACCTGTAATCGACCGGTTAGTCGATCCATTTCTCGATAGTGTTGTCGATAATTTGCTTCCCTACACCTTCCATGCCGGTAAGTTCGATCATATCCAAAATATCGCGAATGGTGTTTTCTTCCTCTACTTGCTCCAGGACAAACCAATCCAAAAAGCGCTCGGTAGTAATATCTACGGAAGCCCTGGCCTTTTTGACGATGTTCTTTATGGATTCGCTTACCTTCACTTCATGCTCCAAAGCACTTTCAAAAATATCCTGTATGGAGGCAAAATCATGATTGATGTTCGAAATTTCCGGGGAAATAGGGCTTCCTCCGGTATCCACTAAAAAGTGGAATATCTTCATCATATGTTCCCGCTCTTCCTCGGACTGTTTAAAGAAAAACTTGGCACTGATGAAAAACCCATTCTGCTCGCACCATGAGGCCATGGCCAAATAGGCTGCTGAGGCATGGGCCTCCATTTTTATCTGTCCGTTCAAGAGATCCATGGATTCCACTTGGATGCTCATCTGTTGTCTTGCTATATCCTTCATTCTTGCAATTTTTAAGTTTATGCGAAATTTTAATTCCTGCGGTTCCAAAACAATAATAGGTTTTAAACAACTCAATACGGGTTCAAAGCCTTAATTTTTATACGTCGCAG
>JBCCZF010000714.1:0-1595 GCA_039188035.1 Bacteroidota bacterium
CCCAGCGAATGTACAACCGCGGAGGAATGGTTTTTCCGGAAAACCCGGCAACATCGGAACCAACAATATTATAGCCCAATTGGGCACTCTCCAGTACGTTTTCTATGGCCGAAGCAAACCCTTGGATACCCTCCAAAGCAATATCCTCCCTTGGCCCATCGCCCGTTTCCAGCATTTCTTCGGTAACCCATTTATGTTCCTGATCCCCCACCCAATTTACCGGGGAAGCATCGATGGGCGCAAAACCCTCGGGATGAAAGCCGCGGTCAATAGCTCTTGATAGCGTTACAAATTCGGGGTTTTGCGTACGTCCATAGGTGTATTCATCCCTGTAGTAATGGTCCATATAGGTACGCGTGGACATTAAGCCCGCATGGGTGTTTTTATAAAAAAGGGGTATGGGGCCCAACTCACTATAAAACAAGGTGGCCGTTCCATCCAATTTCCAGCCGTCGATACCCAAATCAAAAACCCGTTGCTGTAGCCCATGCCACCACGCCATGGCCTCCGGGCTGGAATAATCGATAAAGCCTCCCCTTCCCTTCCACCATGTATTAGGTGTTCCAGATCCGGCCAAATAACCCTTGTCATACACCTCCTGGAACCATGCCTCATCCTCCTTCATCGGGGTATCTTTGCTAAAACTGTTTACCATGCCCGTCATCCATAGCACAACGCGATACCCTTCTTGCTCCAAGTTCTTAAACCAAACATCCGGCCTTGGATAGCGTAGGGTATCTATTGCAAAATCGTTATAGCGAAAGGACCAAGGGCTATCCAACAAAATAGTGCGTACCGGAATATCATGTTCCCGATACCCTTCCAATAACTCATCCACATAGGCCGCCGTGTTTACATCATCTTCCCACAACCAACATTCCAATGCCCATGCGGGGGTAAGTGGTGGATTTCCGTGCCGTTGCCCATTGAAAGGGATACCCCAAAAGGGCCAGATAAAATAAAAATAGCATAGCAAGGCCAACACCAAGAGTAATCCAAGCACGATCTTTATTCCTTTTTTTTTCATTTGGAAATAGCCTTGAAATTCCTAAACATCCGGAAATAGCCCACCAGCAAGGCATACAAACCGAGGGCAAGTCCTATGGGACCCAATAACGAACTGTATTCCCCATATATATCATTGTATTCGGATACTGCCTTTTCGCGGAAGTGATACAATATGGCCAAGCCCATTAAAAAGAAGGCACTTACCATTCCCAAAATCAAAGGTCCCGCTTTTGGTGGAATCAAGGTTTCTTGGATCCTTCGTCCCATGAAGAGCAAGGGCAACAGCCAAAAAATCCAGGAAAGAACTTGATACACATTTAAGGTCCTAAAATAATTTATAACGTTGGCAAACGGCCTTAGGAACAAATGGGTTTTTGGGTAAAAAGGACGATCCTTATACAGCAATACCTTAATGTTTTCTTGGGTACCATTTTTTAGAACGTCCAAAATACTGCTCCGTTTGGACGCATCGTCCATCTGATTCCAATTAGGTATTTTCAATGCGTTATGGAGGGAACACACCTTCCCATAGCCGTGAAAATCCAAACCTCCAACCATGGTAAGCCCATTTTCCTCGCAAAAGGCCC
>JBCCZF010000715.1:0-1595 GCA_039188035.1 Bacteroidota bacterium
CTTCCACAAAACCAAGACCTTTTGTTATGCATCACAATTGGGTGGTCAACACACCTATGGAGATGGGCATAGCCGACACTACAAGAGCTATTAAAGCCTTGGAAACCGCTAAGGAGTATGTGAATCCTTTTGGGATGTTTGTTACGGGAATCGACCGTGATGCCTCGGCGGGCTCCAATGATGGTGCCTATAAGGCTCCACCTATTTTTACCTACACCGGAGCGGTGATGACCTTACCCACAGGGGTACAGGCACGGGCGGAAAATAATTATGGACGCCCTAATGAGGCCTTGGATTATTTGGAGCGGATGACACGTTCCTTTAGCTATGCCTTACCAGGAAGTATGTACGAGGTATCCCCTGATTTTG
The DNA here is from genome assembly GCA_039188035.1 of Bacteroidota bacterium. Classification (GTDB taxonomy): domain Bacteria; phylum Bacteroidota; class Bacteroidia; order Flavobacteriales; family Flavobacteriaceae; genus Ulvibacterium. The sequence continues at coordinate 370 of JBCCZF010000715.1, forward strand.
GGATGATGACACAAGCCTGGAACATCTATAGTTTTGCTTACCCCATAGTACATCAATTTTTTGGGATACAACCCAATGCCGCCAAAAAGGAAATTACCATTGCACCCCAAATGCCTGACGCTTGGAACGAAGCGGCATTAGAGAATGTAAAGGTGGGGGAAAATACCATTTCCGTTTTTTACAAAAAGGAGCATGGAGAACCAAAAGTAAGAGTGACCCAAACCGTTGCCGAGTGGACCTTAAATCTAGTACTACCCAATGGGGAAATAGTAACAGGCAAAGGCGAAGGAATCGCTAACTAAATATATCTAAATCACCCTCCACTCACTTCTCAAACAAGACCACCGTTTCTATATGCGCCGTATGGGGAAACTGGTCCACCAAGCTCCACTTTTTTATAGTATAGCCTGCTAGGGCCAATTGTTCCATATCCCTAGCCTGTGTTGCTGGATTACAGGAGACATACACCAATCGCTCCGCTCCAAGCAATATAATCTTTCGTAAGGTTTTTGGGGCCACACCAGCGCGTGAAGGGTCCAAGATAATGGTCTTTATTTTTCCCTGATATTCGGAATGTTCCTTTAAAAATTGACCGACATCCGCCGTAAAAAAACGAACCCCTTCTACCCCATTCCGTCGTGCATTTTCCTTGGCATCCGAAATAGCTGACCCTACAATATCCACCCCAATGATTTCTGCGTTGGTACTCTTTGAGGCGACTATCTGCCCAATGGTCCCCGTACCGCAGAACAAGTCCAAAACCACCGAGTTGTCAATGGCCTCTTTTTGCTCCAAGGCGTATTCCACCACTTTTTCATACAGCTTTTCAGCGGACTTTGGGTTGGTTTGAAAGAAGCTTTTCATACTGATTTCAAACTGCAGTCCCAGCAGTTCTTCCACAATTTTGTCTTCTCCATAGACCAGTTGGATGGCACCTGTAGTTGCCAAAACCCGATCCCCAATTTCGTCATTTATGGTATGCAAAAGTCCAGCAACACGTGTTCCAAAAAGCCTTGTTAGAAAATCGGCAAAACGTTGTAAATCAAACTTTTCTAAATCATAGGATGTAGTTACCAAATTAAATAAAAGCTGTTGGGTCTTATACGATTTACGCACTACAAAATACCGAAAGAACCCTTCTCTTCTAGGGGCATGCCAAGGGGGTAGACCCGTTTTCTCGCAGTATTCCCTAATAGCCTTCAAATGCCCCTCTACCTGCCCATCAA
>JBCCZF010000716.1:0-1590 GCA_039188035.1 Bacteroidota bacterium
ATGGGGATTGTCTTTAGGTCTAATGTTTTTATAACCTTCGGCAGCAATCCATTGCTCTGCTTTGAAGCGCTCTTTTTGGGCGATTTCGGCAACCTCTTTTTCTTTTTCCTTGACCAGGCCTTCCACATATGCTAAAAATTGCTCCTGCTCCTCGGTGGGAAGCAGCATCGTAGGTACAGGCATGGCAAAATCAAAAGAAATCTGCCCAGATTCATTAACGTTGTTAAAAAAGCTATAGATCTCAAAATAGTCCTTTTGGGAAATGGGATCATACTTATGGTCATGGCATTTGGCACAGGCCACGGTAAGTCCCAAAAGACCTTCGCCCAAGACATTGGTCCTGTCCGAAACGTATTCCGAACGAAACTCCTCGTCAATGATGCCCCCCTCCCCATTCTGCGGATGCAATCGGTTAAAGGTTGTGGCCAAAACCTGCTCCTTTGAGGCGTTGGGAAAGAGATCCCCGGCCAACTGCCATTGCACAAATTGGTCATAAGGCATGTTCTCGTTAAAGGCTTTGATTACCCAGTCCCGATAGGGGGATACATCCCGGTAGCGATCCACGGTATACCCATGGGTATCCGCGTAACGCGACAAATCCATCCAATCCAAGGTCATTTGCTCTCCATAATGCGGGGAGGCCAATAAACGGTCTACCTGTTTTTCATACGCATTGGGGGAATCGTCTTGAAGAAAGGCATTCATTTCTTCTAGGCTAGGGGGCAATCCGGTAAGATCAAAACTCACCCTTCGCAATAAGGTTTCCCTATCTGCCCGTTGACTTGGCCCCAGGTTTTCAACGGTCAATTTGGCCAAGATGAAATGATCTATGGGGTTGCTAACGCTATCTGGCCAATTTACCTGGGGAAGTTTCTGAGGCTTGGGAGGGGTAAAGGCCCAATGGTCCCTGTATTGGGCCCCCTCCTCAATCCATTTGACCAAAACGGCTTTTTCATAATCGGTCAAAGACAAATGGGATTCGGGTTCGGGCATAACCCGCTCGGGATCACTGGTCAAAATCCGATGGACAAATTCGCTTTTACCGGTGTTCCCAGGTACTATGGCATATTTTCCAGGGGAATCCTGTAATTCGGCATAGGCCAACTCGGGCAGGTGCAATTGAAGTCCCGCCGAAATCTTGTTCTCATCCGGTCCATGGCAGAGAAAACACTTGTCCGAAAGAATGGGTTTTACCTCTTGGTTAAAATCAATTTCCTCGGGAAGTTCCCCATAGGCCAAGGCAACCCCTTTGGGCATATCCGGGCCCGAGCAGGAAAAGATTGTCAAAACAACCCATAGCCCTACCCAGGGAGTAAATCGAAATACGCGCCTAAAGTCCTTGATCATATTTTCAAAAATAGCGGTTAAAGCACTCCAAAATCTGATACAAATCAGGCCAAAAATTATACTTTTCCGACTTTTTTTAAGTGATAGTAACAATCCAAAGCTGTACAACTAGAACCAAAAACATATGTATGCTATTAATTTATAGACTATACAAAAGCAAAAGTCCTATTTTAGCAATGTTTAAAATCCGACACCAAAAATGCTACGGAAAAAGCACAAGGTTCTTCAAAACCTTAAACCTAC
>JBCCZF010000717.1:0-1583 GCA_039188035.1 Bacteroidota bacterium
AATAGCATAGCGTTCCGGGGTTTTTCGTTGTCCGTTTTCCTCCAAGTACTCGGTGAGGACCCCGCGGACAATTTCAAGGTGTTTTTCACTTCTTAATGCCAATGGAAAATAGTATTTATTGGTCTTTTAAAATTAAGCCTATCGCAAATAATTAACAACACAAATAATTGAAAGTCAATTATTTATATTTAGAATAGTTTAAAACAAATACCTCAGAAAAGTATTGTTCATTCTTTAATCACCTCTTAATTAAGGGGTTGAAGTTAAAACACGTGCGCGCCTCGCTATTTTTCCCCATTGCCGGCCAGTTGAATTGGCCTATCCGATTCTTGCTTTATCGTAACCTTTACACTGGCATACAGGGCAATACCCCCTGTGACCAACCAAAATATATCCACATAAAAAACCCATGGCAATTCTATTGCCGTTTTCCAGAACCAGTCCCCGGTCACAGTGCCATTTATTACGGGAACAACTAGCGAAAGGATGCCACCCAATACCAAATAGTTCCTGTTCTGTTTTGAATAGTTGTTGAGAAAAAGGCCGTAAAGGGTAAGCAAAATCCAGCCGAGGAAAAAGATGGTATTTACGGTACCCACTCGATCCGTCATTTCCATGGGTACCCCTTTATTCGCTATAAAAAGCAACGCAAAAGCCGGGAACATGCTCAGGCATATGGCCAAGTACCCTTTGGTGATCCTGTGATGGAACAAACGTTGTTCAAAGGTGTATTTTTTATTGTCGCGCGCCGTCCTCCAAATCAGGATACCACTGATCAGCATAAAACAGGTGATCAGGGACAGGACAAAGAACAGGACCTTAATAAGATACCCCCCAAAATTACCGTAGTGCAAGGCATGGGTATAGTTCCAAACATCCTGGACATAGGATTTGTCATAAGGAATTATGCTGTATTCCTCAATAATTTTCCCATCCTTCATATGCATAACGACCGCTCCCCTGCCCGACAACCCTTTATAGTCTTTTGTATACCACAAGGTCATGGCATCTTCCTTACCATAATGTAGTATTTGGGCCGATTGTATTTTTGTTTCAGGAAAATCATGGGCCATTTTTTGGTAGAGGCTATTCAAGGATAAATGATCGGCACTTTTGGTCGCATCGCTTAATTCTATCCGGGTGGAGGGTTCCAGTTTGGCCAACAAATCTTCCGGGCTGAATTTACCGGATAGTAGAATGGGCACGGCCACAAGGGCAATAAGCCCAAGAAATGCCCCTGTGATGGCATACATGATCTGAAAAGGAAGTCCGATAACCCCAAAGACGGTATGGATGTTTGTCCAGATCAAGCGCCATTTTCCTTCCTTGATAAAGGCGTAGAACTTGGTCAGTAGATTCCGCCAGTGGATCAGGGTTCCACTAATGATGGCCAGAAAGAAGAACAAGGAAACAAATCCGGCAATAATGGATCCCGCATGGGGAATTTGATTAAAAAAATGCAGCTCGTAGATGGTTCTGGCCACAGTGACCCTATCCGTATCCGTTTCAACAACCGCTAGAGTGGAAGGGGCCATAGCCAGGTTTATGGCTTCCCCTTTTATGGAGTCATTGGAAGATATCGC
>JBCCZF010000718.1:0-1570 GCA_039188035.1 Bacteroidota bacterium
GAAGACGACGGTGGACCATAAGGCGGGAGAGCTTCAGGAACTTTTTGCCTCGGAGGCATTATTTTATTATGTCACGGCCTTCCTCTTCTTTATGATTACCTGGGAGTTTAATGACCGCCTTATTCAAAAGGTACGCGAAAAGGGCAAATTGAATTTACGGAACAGCTTGGGGATTTTTGCCCGGACCATGGCTTTTTTACTCCCTTTTACCGCTTTGGTATATTATCTGGCCCTGTTCCCGTTTGGGGAAGCCTTGGGATTACTTCACGAAAATCCTAGGACGCAGTTTATGGGCGATTTTCTTAGGGCGAATTTGATCGGTTGTACCGTGGTCTTTTTTAATCTGTTCTATTTTTCCATGAAACAAAAAGAGGAAATGGAGGAACAACTCAATGATCTCCAAAGGGAAATGTTGGCTTCCAAATACGCTTCCTTAAAAAGCCAGATAAGCCCCCACTTTCTGTTCAACAGCCTAAATACGCTTACCTCGCTTATGTACGAAAACCGGGATTTGGCATCGGATTTTGTAACACGTTTGGCATCGTCCTATCGGTATATCCTCGATAATCGTGAGCACGATATGGTGAGTTTGGAAAAGGAACTTGGCTTTTTGGATTCCTTTGTTTTTATGATGACGGTACGGCACAAGGAAGCCGTGTGTATTCACCTGGACGTTAAGGTGTCTGCGGAGAAGTACCTGATTCCTACCCTTGCCCTGCAAATGTTGGTGGAGAATGCCTTAAAACACAATCGATACAGCAAAGAAAAACCGCTCCGGATCACGGTTTCCTCCATTGCGGATGATGCTCTGGCCGTTACTAATAACTTGCAGAAGCGGGAGTTGAAAGCGGCCACTACCCGTTTGGGGATCAAGAATATTAAGAAGCGGTATGCCTATTATACCAATACACCTGTTTTGGTACGGGAGGATTCCAATTTTTTTGAGGTGATCATCCCCTTATTGACAACCGCCCAGGTGGGGATGAAACTTAAAGCCATTTCCTGATGCAGGCCGTGATTATAGAGGACGAGGATTTCGCGGCCAGAAGACTGGGTAAGTTGGTCGGGGAATTGGCCCCTGGGATTACCATTGTGCAATACCTGGGTTCGGTGGAGCAGGGCGCCACTTGGTTTGTCAAAAACCCCATGCCGGACCTTATTTTCCTGGATATTCAATTGAACGATGGATACGGCTTTGATATACTGGACGGATTGGAGGAACATCCCCCGGTAATTTTCACCACCGCCTATAACGAATTTGCCATTCGGGGGTTTAAGTACAATGGGTTGGATTATCTGCTAAAACCCATTGTAAAGGAGGATTTGAAAAAGGCCCTGGAGAAATTCACGAAAAATATCATCCGCAACAATGGATTGGCCGGCGATGGACTTAGTCGGCTAAAGCAGCTTTTTCAAAAAGAGTACAAACATCGGTTTATGGTAAAGGCGGGCAATATGTTCAAGTCGTTCAATGTGGAGGAAATCGCGTACTTTAAATCCCATGGCGGCCTGATTTTTTTGTATACCGATACCGGTAAATCCTATCCCGTAGAATATACCCTAGATCAGC
>JBCCZF010000719.1:0-1559 GCA_039188035.1 Bacteroidota bacterium
AACAGTATGCCCATATAATAGTTTCTTTTATAAACTAATATTGGTTTATTTGTGAAACAAATATAATAAAAACGATACTAGTGAAGAATGTATTCATACTAAATGGTCATCAAAAGTATGCCTTTTCAGAAGGAAGGCTCAATGCAAGTTTTACGGAAAAAGCTGAGCTTTTTTTCGCGGGTAAGGGCTGTATCATAGCGAAAACCACCATGGAGGATACGTATGATGTCCAAGCGGAAATCAAGAAATTCAAATGGGCCGATGTGGTATTCTTTCAGACTCCGATCAATTGGATGGGGGTAAGTTGGTCTTTTAAAAAGTACATCGACGAGGTTTTTTCCGCGGGCATGATGGGAGAGATGTCCAATGGCGATGGTAGAAGCAGTAAAGCCCCGAAAAGGAATTATGGACTGGGCGGGAAGCTCCAAGGAAAATATATGCTATCCGTTACTGCAAATGCGCCAAAGGAAGCCTTTAACAATCCGGACGAACCTTTTTTTGGAGGTATGAGTGAAGACGACTTATTACGTCCCATGCACCTCAATTTCAAGTGGTTCGGTTTTGAGCCCCTGCCCACCTTTATGGCCTATGATGTTATGAAGAACCCCGAAATAGAGAATGACTTTAAACGTTTTGAAACCCATTTGAACAATCAATTTTAACAGCTACTATGACACGACCTACTCCCCAGCAACAGGCCCCGGATTTAAGTTTTCCTTTGCTCGATGGCCGTCTTTGGAATCTACAGGAACAGATTCCCGGGAATTTCACCTTGGTGGTTTTTTATCGGGGATTGCATTGCCCTATTTGCAAAAAATATTTACAGCAACTTCAAGGGCTTCTACCTGAATTTGAACAAAGGGGGGTAGAGGTGGTGGCTGTTAGTATGGATACGGAAAAACGAGCACGCCTATCCCGACAAAAATGGGAGATTCCCAAACTTACCTTGGGATACGCCTTATCCGAGGATAGCTCAAGGGCATGGGGGTTATACCTGAGCAAAGGTGTCAAGGAGGGCGAGCCCGATGGATTTAGCGAACCGGGTCTATTTTTAATTGATAACAAAAACAGGGTGTATTATGCGGCGATAAGCAGTAACCCTTGGGGAAGACCCTACTTGCCCTCCTTTGTAAAGGCGGTGGATTATATCGTGAAAACGGGCTATCCCGCCCGCGGTGAAATGCCATAACACCGGCTTTACCAGATTGAGGAGGTTATCCCCGATCCTTTACTTCCCGGAAGAAAAGGTCGGTATCATTACATCCTGCACGATAGCAAAAGGCAACTTGTCCTCTCCGGAGTTGTAAGCGCCTCCGGTAAATACGGCGACCATTTCCATTTCCGGAAACACCAAGATGTATTGTCCACCATTTCCGGTGGCCGTTTTGGAGATAACCCTAGTTTCATTTTGTTTAAAGGGGATGTTCCACCAAAGATAACCGTAGTCTATGCCAGTGATTTTTGTTTTTGGCGTGGTGGATTCATCGATCCATTTTTCCGACACGATCTGTTTTCCGCTCCATTTTCCCCGATTAAGAATCAATTGTCCAATTTTTGCC
>JBCCZF010000720.1:0-1547 GCA_039188035.1 Bacteroidota bacterium
AGAAGACTGAAGACAGCAGACCGGGGATCTGAGGCCGGGAATAAAGACATTGGCCCTGATCGCTCGGATTGTTCCTTCATGATGTTATGTTTTTCCCAAAGACACCCATTATGTCCATCAAATGAAAAGCGCCACCATAGATTTCATGGAATGTGTGCGGGGTGACGTGATTTCTTCTTTTTGATTTAAACAAACAGGTAACTACCCCGGTAAACGACCCGATGGAATATCCAAGGAGTTTTTTTTGTTCTGGATTGGACTGGCCTATGGGACCCTCTGAAATACTCGGGGCGATGGAGTCCGAAGCCCGACAAATTTGCGATGCCAAGTTGAATTTTTCCTTTTCCGGAAAGCTGACAACCATTTCGTAAATTACTTCTCCAAAATCCATGGCCTTTTGCCAGGTAATCCGTTTTTCGAACTTAGACTTTTTCATGGCGTCCAAATAGTCGTTTATTACATCAAAGTTTTAGTTTCCTTGCCTTTCTTCCCTGCTCCCGTCACCTTCACACCTCCCGTATTCCCACTGTATTCACAGCGGATACGTGTACGTCGTAGTCGACACCTATTTTTTGATAGACCTCCTTCATGGACTGTGCGACGGCCTGCGCCGTTTTCCGCCCTTTGCTCATAGCAAAAATTGAGGGCCCTGAACCAGAAATACCACACCCTAGGGCTCCTGCTCCGAGGGCATTGGTGGTAACGGCCTCATAGCCCGGGATAAGAATGGATCGAATAGGTTCCACAATATGGTCCTCCAGGGATCTTCCGATTAGATTGTAATCCGCCGTGAACAATCCGGCTATCAGTCCCCCAACATTGCCCCATTGCCGGATGCCGTCTTCCAAGGTAATGTTGGTCTTTAATATTTTACGTGAATCCGAGGTTCTCACCTCGATCTGGGGATGGATTACTGTGGCGTACAGGTCAGGAGGACTGGGAATGGGTACAATATCCAAGGGGGCATAGCTGCGCACCAGCGTAAATCCCCCGTAGAGCGCCGGAGCCACATTGTCGGCATGTGCCACTCCGCTGGCCAAACGTTCGCCTTCCATGGCAAATTGTACAAGTTCCTTGGATGAAAAGGGGTTTCCCAACAATTCATTCATGCCCCAGACCGCGCCTGTGGAACTGGCCGCACTGCTCCCAATACCGCTCCCGGCCTTTATTCTTTTATAAATTTCGATTTCAAAACCCCCTTCATAGTCGCTTTGGGCCAAGAAAGCCATTCCGGCAACACCTGCTACGTTGCGATGGGTCTCCATAGGGAGTTCCTGTCCGATTATTTGGGTAATACGGATTCCCCTCTCTTTCACCTTGCGAATGACCATTTCATCCCCGACCGAATCCAATGCCATGCCCAGCACATCGAAGCCACAAGAGATATTGGCAATGGTAGCCGGACAGAAAATACGTGTTTCATTCATCATGTTATCCAAGGATTATTTTGATTACAAAGTAATGGTATTCAATATATTATCCATTTTATCTTAAACAGGATCTTTATGTGTTATTTCTAAAAATTCACTATCCTTATAAAATCGTCA
>JBCCZF010000721.1:0-1535 GCA_039188035.1 Bacteroidota bacterium
CGCAAGAACAGCTTGGGGAATTGATTGGTGTTCAGAAATCACAAATCTCCAAACTTGAGCGAAGTGCTAAAAATGTGACTATAGAAACAATTTTAAAAGTATTCAATGCACTAAATGCAAATATCAAATTCAGCGTTCAAATGAGTGATGCAGAATTTAAAGTTGCCTAAAAGTACTAAAACAAAAGGGCTATTCTGGCTATAGTTCGTCTTCTAATTTCCATACCACGGTGCAAAAATCCGGCATCCGCTTACTATAATCCACCAAAAGATAGGGCATATTCAAAGCCATCTTGTACTTTTACCACTTATGGGTTCAGGAATAGCCATTACGGGAATGGGTATTATATCGGCCATTGGTAAGCACGTGGCCGAAAACCATGCTTCCCTTGTTTCCGGAAAAGCCGGTATCTCCAAAATCTCCCAGATCAAGACCAGACATTATGGGGAAATCATGGTGGGTGAAATTCCGTTCCAAAACCATGAACTTGAAGAATGTCTTCAGCTGGATGCCAATAGCAGTTCAAGAACTCCTATGATAGGAGTCATGGCGGCCCAAGAGGCCATTATCCACGCGGGAATAACGGATATTAACAATTGCAGAACCGGATTGATCTCCGGTACCACCGTGGGCGGCATGGACAAATCCGAACAATATTATTATGACTATTTTGAGCGAGATACCCATTGGAACCATATTGGCGGTCTCAATGCCGGGGATTCCACGAAAAAAATAGCTTCCCATCTCGGCTTAAAGGAGAGTTTTGTAACCACTATTAGCACAGCCTGTTCTTCCGGGGCCAATGCCATTATGCTAGGAGCCCGAATGATAAAGTCTGGACGCCTGGATCGGGTTATCGTTGGCGGTACGGACTGTCTTTCCAAATTTACGATCAATGGATTCAAGACCTTGATGATCCAATCGGACACCTACAACACCCCCTTTGATGAAAACAGAAAAGGTTTGAACCTTGGGGAAGCCGCAGCCTTTTTGGTCTTGGAATCCGATAAAATGGTTGCAAAAGACAACAAAAAAGTGCTCGCCTATGTCAAAGGGTACGGTAATGCCAACGATGCCTACCACCAAACGGCTTCCTCGGATCATGGGGACGGGGCGGTCCTAGCCATGGAAAAAGCTTTAAAAGTAGCCGGTTTATCCCCCTCGGCCATAGACTATGTAAACGCACACGGTACGGCCACCCCCAATAATGATCTTTCGGAAGGCCGGGCCCTGCTGCGTATCTTTGGGGATAAGGTTCCCGAATTTAGCTCCACCAAGGCATTTACCGGACATACCCTGGCCGCCGCGGGTAGCGTTGAGGCCGTGTATTCCGTATTGGCCCTACAACACAACCTTGTTTATCCTAACTTGAATTTTAAAACCCCGATGAAGGAATTCCATTTGATCCCTGAAACCTCTGTAAAGGAAAAGGAACTGAAAACGGTGCTTTCCAATTCCTTTGGGTTTGGGGGAAACTGTTCCACATTGATATTTTCAAAAGAACCCTGGCAAAGCCAGATTAGGTTCTTTGTCAG
>JBCCZF010000722.1:0-1533 GCA_039188035.1 Bacteroidota bacterium
CCATAACCTTTGAGCACTCCCGAAACTCCAATTCGTTGGATTGCCTCAAAACCTGCGTCCACTGGAGTAATATCCATAAAGGGAATCAGATAGACATTTTGTTCCAATAGGGCCTGCTGTACCTCTCGGATAGACACTTTAGAGGTTTTGCTTTGCTTTAAAACAGTCTGTCCGGCAATGGCCCCGGCCGCTTGGCCAATACCTAGCACTACTGGCTGTAACCGTGTGGTGCCGTTCACAATATTGGAGACACTTATGTTTTTATCGGCCACCAAAAAATTATCAACTTGCTGTGGCACCAAACTCCCCATTGGGATGGAATAACTAGGTACTCGAATATTTATAAAGTCAATTTCCGGTGCTTCGGGATTTTTATCGTGGTGATGATCAATGGGATAATCACCAACAGCCACACCGGTTTTGTACAATTTAAAATCATAGGGCCTTTCCAGATGGTCCACCACCAGAAAGGTCTTTCCTTTTGCTCGTCTGCCCTCCCGATGATAAGGAATCATAGGATATCCATCTTTTGTGGGGAATTCTTCTGCCAATCTTAGATTTTTGAAGCCCAGTTCATTTTGAATGTAATAGACAAAACCTTGGGTGAAGTCCTTGGCCTTTTTGAATTGTTCCCGTTGTTCCGACACAGAAAGTTCCGGCCAGTTCACAAAAAAGTCGTTGCCACAATTGGGCCAATTGATCATGTATTTGTTGTTGGGTAGTCTCCCATAGTTCAACATCTGTTCGCAGCCCGATACCGCTCCAAACATTTCACCATCCTCCCGCTTACAAGCACAAGCATAAGCTTCGGCCGAATAGCCTTTTGGTTTTTTTACCAATCCCCTACGGTGTTTTACCGCTCCTACATCCTCCAGTATGGTCACATAGGTCAAATCCTGAACGATGTCGTTAGCTTCGTCTGGTGCTTCCTGTTCCCCTGTGTCCGATTTGGAGTCCATTCCCAAGCGATATTCGGCGTCCACAAGAGGCAATAATTCACCGGTTTCCGTAGCATCGATTAAAATGCTGGCCCCTATGGATTCACTTTTTCTCCCTTGGGTATACGTCACCAACCATGCATCTCCTCTTTTCTCAATCTTTTGATAATCAGCATTGAAGGCAATGGTCAGATTGGGAATGCTGGTCATCTCTTTTAAAATTCTATTCCCGACAGACGGTTCAAATAGCGTATGACTTACCCATCCGGTGGCTACCGCTTTGGGTCCGCCGTAATACTTGTATAATTTTTCCCTAAACTCTCCCCAAATCCCAGAAGGAAGCTGGTGATTGCCATCACTGGCAGAGCCCCCAGCACTGGTAAGCATACCGCCCAACCATTTGGTTTTCTCCAAAATTTGCACCTTGGCTCCCATTCGAGCTGCCTGAATTCCGGCCGAGGTACCTCCCGCTCCCCCGCCAATAATCAGCACGTCTACTTGGTGTTGCGCAAAACTGGGGAGCATCATACCCAACAAAAAAATCATTACTAACGTTCTTCCCATAACTCTACATTTTTGGGTACTCATCTTGGAA
>JBCCZF010000723.1:0-1523 GCA_039188035.1 Bacteroidota bacterium
TAGCAATCTATCGCCCTCCAATATGGAAATCCGGGTCAAAACGGTATCGGACGGCAACCCTTTTCAGGTGGTATTGAATATGGGTAAAATTTCCGACGATATTACACTGTAACCATTAACATCTTAATTATACAATTATGAGAAAAGCACTAAGTATATTCATGGCGTGCACCTTTTTAAGTTTCACCATCGGTTGCAAGTCGGTACAGAATGCCAACAAGACCCAAAAAGGCGCCGGGATCGGGGTCATTGGGGGTGCTATTGCCGGCGGCCTTATCGGCGGTAACATCAAGGGAGCCTTGATCGGTGCTGCCATTGGCGGGGCTGCCGGGGCAGTGATCGGAAGACAGATGGACAAGCAGGCCCAAAAAATAGAAGAGGTTCTTCCCGGTGCCGATGTAGAGCGGGTAGGTGAGGGCATCCAAGTAACCTTTGACGAGGACAGTGGGGTAACCTTTGCCGTAAACAGCGCGGAGCTTACCACGGCCTCCAAGGCCAACCTGGACAAGATTGCCAAAGTGTTCCTGGAATTCCCGGATACCACCTTGATGTTGGAAGGACATACGGACAATACGGGGAGCGAGGCCTACAATATGACCCTTTCGGAAAAGCGGGCCCAATCCGTAGCGGATTATTTACAGAAAGATGGCATAGCGGCCTCCCGGATGACGGCAAAGGGCTATGGTGAAACTGCGCCTAGGTACGACAATGCAACCAAGGAAGGCCAGGCGAAGAACCGAAGGGTAGAGATCGGAATCCTTGCCAACGAGGAAATGATCGAGGACGCCAAGGCCCAGGGCTACTAGGGAAAACCCAACTACTAAAGGATATAAGGAAGGTTCCATCGCATATAGGTGGAGCCTTTTTTATTCCCGAATAATACCCTTCCCAATTGTAATTAAGGGTATAGTTTTGGATTATTCTTCTTCCAAAACCCACTTAAACTGGGCCAAAGGGGCCCTTTTGCCCTTGTTTAGGGATAGGATACTATCGTTAATGCTATAATTGTCCACTTGGCCAAGCATTTGATCGAAGGTATTGCTCAGGGTCATGTCCGGGCAGGCCATAAGGGTGCCCAGGATATCGCCCAAACGAATTTGTCCCATAGGCTTCAGTTCATAGGAACCGGCAAAGGCATTGCACCCATTTTGACCAGTGACTTTGGACAATTGGTTGTGAAAGGTAATGGTGGCCCTTTTTTCCCCTTCTTTAAAAACCACGTTTTCGCCCCTAAGCGCTACCAGTTCCCATTCCTTGTCTTCCAAGGTGGGATCCGCATAGCTTTTGGCCAAGGTATACGTATCGGTCAGATCGCCCTGAAAAGGCTTTCCCTCTTTATCCAAGGCGAACAAAACATGCTCGCCTACTTGGTACATGGCCTTTGGCCCCTCTTTTGATTTTAGGGTAATTACGGATCCAGCATCGTTCCAGGTAAAACTACCGTTGTCGGCAAAGTCCTTGTGCGGTTGGCCTTGATAGGAGACGGTACGTGAATAGCTTCCGCTCTCAAAAAGGGTGACGGA
>JBCCZF010000724.1:0-1521 GCA_039188035.1 Bacteroidota bacterium
CCGCCCATTACGGAAACATAGAGATCTGGCCATAGGTCAGTGTCAATATCTCCAAAGGCTACGCCCTTTACATATTTTTTAATGCCTCCCAGACCATGTTCCGTTGCTTTTTCCCGAAAAGTACCATCGCCCTGATTGATGAACAATTCACAGGGATGGGCTCCTTCACCCTTAACATATTCATTGCCAATAAAAAGATCCAAAAACCCATCTTTGTTTACATCGGCCCAGGCCGCGGTTTGGGTTGGACGATACGACAAAATACCTGAGGATCGGGTGACATCATCAAAAGTGCCGTCACCATTATTTCGCAATAGGGAATTGGGTTGTTCCCCACCTTTCCGTAGCCATCCACCCCGTAGGATCAGAATATCCTTGTCCCCATCATTGTCATAATCGGCATGCAGGCAATTTAACCCACTTACAATACCGTTGATTCCGGATGTTTCGCTCCGGTCACTAAAGGAACCTTTCCCAGTATTTATAAAATAGGATACCTTGTCCTCCATGCCGTAAGAGGTGGCGAAAATATCGATAAAGCCGTCGTTGTTAAAATCGTCCAGACAGACTCCCCCGGATAATCCGTTGACCGCTACTCCCAAGGAAGGGGCTTTGTTTAAGAACTTAGGGAAGTTTTTCTTTTCCCTGTCCCAATTTGGAAAGGGGATCAACAAGTATTCCGGAACCTGTTGGGGATGTTCCCCTAGGGTCATATAGGCTAGATTGATCAACCATTTATGGCTGTCCCTGCCATATCGCCTGTAAAGTAGCGTATAAATCGCTATGGCCTTTCGGGAACCTTTTTCCAAGGTATGCACCGCCAGGGGTTCAAAGGGGACAATGCATACTTGTGGATTGTGGTTTGCCATACAATTTTCTTGCTCCCCCAACCGTAAATACGCTAGGGCCAAGACATCCAGGATGGGCGACCAACCCCTATCAAGTACCGCCTCATAGGTCATGCCCCATTGTTCCAAGGTCGTTTCTATGATACGGGCACTTGCTTCACTCTTTCCTGAATTTAACAATTGGGAAATGTATTGGTACCAATACTCAATGTATTGTTTTTGGTTCCCGGCCTTTTCCATTTTTTCCCGAAAGGATTCTGCCAACTTTGCGTTCCAGTGATATAGGTATTCGGGTTTGCCTTCCGTGACCAGCTTTTGGAGTATTTGGGCCATTTCCAAGGTTTCTTTGGATTCAATGGGGAAATCCAAATCCTTTTGATCCGCCTTAGCGCTTGTGCCCTCGCGCTCTTTACAGGAAATCAATAGGAAAAAAAGACAAGAGAAAACGGCCAATACACCTTTGTTTCTTCTAACAAATCCTATCATAAATACGGTGCTGAGGTAAGCAAATTGTATCGATTTAAAACCTTTTGCCCTTCATAA
This sequence comes from Bacteroidota bacterium, assembly GCA_039188035.1. Taxonomy (GTDB): domain Bacteria; phylum Bacteroidota; class Bacteroidia; order Flavobacteriales; family Flavobacteriaceae; genus Ulvibacterium. Next base: position 1,392 of record JBCCZF010000724.1, read on the forward strand.
GGTTTAAAAGCAAGATACGGTTAAAACCGAAATTGATTGTACTATGCCATGGATTTCTTACAACGGGTTCTATGGATTTTCCAGGAATTCCGAACGGGCTAATTCCAGATTCCACAGTGCATGATTTGAC
>JBCCZF010000725.1:0-1515 GCA_039188035.1 Bacteroidota bacterium
CCGGATTCCATAACCGTTTGTCTGGTATACCATAGTGAAAACACGGAAGTGAAGACCTGGAACCAGTTCAAGTTAAAAGGGGTAAATACAGTGTTGACCAAACCCTTGTTTGGACAAGTGACCTACAAGGTCTCCTTATCGCAGAAAATGAATTTTAAGGATGAAGTACCCGATTGCCTTAGGGATATTGGGGATTTTACGTTTACTACGGATGCCGTAAGGGCGCAACGCAAGGATAGTTTGGCCCAAATAAAACAGATCAAACAGGCGGCCCAAAGCTTTCTTCTGGGTCTAAACCACAAAGATCTTTCCCAAATAGCCCAATACGCCACCAAACCGCTTGCTGAGGCGCTGCGTACCCGTGCCAGGAGGTTTGACTACGACTTTTCTATGGACATCGAAGTACGCGGTCATAACAGCGAACAGGCTTACGTACAGGTGTTTGTGAGCTCTAAAGGCGAGTCGAACCGCATTCTGAAGGATTTCGTCAATGCCATGCAGAACACCAATACGAGCTCGGATGCCTTTTTTGATTTCTTGGCCATCGAGGGCGGCTTTACGTATATCGGGAAACTAAAAAAGGTGGAAGGGCAATGGAAATTTGGGATTCATGAAAAATCGGCTTTGAGCCGGAAATAAGGTTTTGAAGGTTTTCTTTCCAAAGGATGGTAAAGCTTGTTCAAATAGGGATTGAGGTTTTCGGAAAATCGACATAAATAGACGGGAAAGGAAAAATGGAACTCAAAACCGAACGCAAAATAAAATTCTGGCTTTCCACTTTGGCGAAGGTGTTGGTCATAACCTTAATTGTGTTTAAGCTGGTTCCCTATCTCCTTGGGGAGAAAAAACAGGAATCCGTAACGGAACCCAGGAAAAATGTTCCAAGGGATTCCGTGTACTCCAAGGCTGGAACGGCCCAGACTCCGTTACCGTTGCCGGAGCCTATCGAAAAAAGTGAATCCGGGGACTATGGCACCGTATCACATACCGATAATTCCGTACCCATTGATCCATCGCCCCGTTCGGAAATAGCCCCCAACACCCTAGGCATTGCCATCTATTCCGAAACGGGCTTGGATCCGGCCGTAATACAACAGGTGGAGAAAACCGTCTTTGCGGATTTCCAAACGGTAAGCGTACCCCAAGTCACCTATACCAAGCACCGCCAAGAACTTTTGGCTTCCAATTTTAATGCTTTCAAAAATCAAATGGCGCAGATTGCCGTAGGCACGGTACGCTATACCCTTACACAAAAAGGAGATCGTTATAGTTGCCGGGTAGCCTTACAGCTAAATACCCATAACGCGCAAACAGGCATAAAACAAAAAGATTTTTCAGGAATTGCCCTGGCCTTTGGCATTGGGTTTTCCAAGGAACAGGCGATAGAAGTGGCGGTAAAGAAAATAAATCGCTTGGAATAGTCCTATTTTATGGTATAGGTTTTCGATTTGCAGACCTCAACTTTTAATTCGCCCTTGTCCTTTAGAAATTTATAGTAATTCTCATGGTGTAGCC
>JBCCZF010000726.1:0-1509 GCA_039188035.1 Bacteroidota bacterium
AATCGTATTACATCGCGAAATAGATACGTTTACGGATGCACACCCCATTCCCAGGCAGAGTAGCAAAAGGCTCCATAAAAATTACAGTCATTATAGCGGGGTAATTGTGGATATTTATTATGATCATTTCCTGGCCAAGAACTGGAGCTCCTATTCCGAAGTGCCCCTTGCTACCTACGTAGATCGATTTTACGAGTTGTTGGAAAACAATTATACCCTGCTTCCGGAAGGCATACAACGGATGATGCCCTATATGATAAGTGATAATTGGTTGTTGAACTACGCTAATTTGGAAGGAATCGCCAAGGTATTGCGAGGTATGGACAGGAGGACACAAAACCGATCCGGTATGCACACGGCAGTTCGGGATTTGGAACGTGAGTACGACAAAATTGAAACGGAGTTTACCATTTTTTTTACGGAGTTGACCCGCTTTGCCAAAGAAAAATACCAGGTTTTATGCGCAGACTGACACTTTTGGGAATACTCCTCTTATTTCTGCATTGCAAAACGGATTCTTCCGTTTCCCTGGGGTTGGTAACCGAAAAGGCCATGGTAGTATCTGCGCGGGAGGAAGCTTCCCGTGTGGGGGTAGAAATCCTGAAAAAGGGCGGCAATGCCTTTGATGCCATGGTGGCCACAGGAATGGCCTTGGCCGTGGCCTATCCCTATGCCGGCAATTTGGGAGGCGGCGGATTTATGGTATACCGAAAGGGCAACGGGGATACAGGTGCCTTGGATTATCGGGAAAAGGCGCCTCTTGCAGCATATAAGGACATGTACTTGGATTCCCTGGGAGAGGTAATTCCGGGTATGAGCCTTAAAGGAGCCACCGCGGTAGGGGTGCCGGGAACGGTGGCCGGGATTTTCGCCGTACATGAAAAGCTGGGCTCCCTGCCCATATCAGAGATTTTGGAACCGGTAATCCGATTGGCGGAAAGAGGAGTTATCGTTACCCAAAAGCAGGCCAATCGTTTGGCGCGTCATCGGGAAGCGATTGTTGAGGTCAATGGGGAGCATACCATGTTCTATTCACGGTGCTCGGCGGGCGATACCCTTAAATACCCGGCTTTGGCCCAGACCCTAAGGCGAATTTCCAAAAATGGAAGGGATGAATTCTACAAAGGACATACGGCCCATGTTTTGGCCCAATTTATACAGGAGAACGGAGGGTATGTCACTTTGGAGGATTTGGCCGAATACCAGGCGCAATGGCGGGAACCCATTCGTTTTTCATACGGTGACCTCAATATTATTTCCATGAGCCCGCCCAGCAGTGGCGGCATTACGCTCCAACAGATTTTAAAAATGATGGAACCCTATGAAGTCTCCAAGTTAGGGCATAATTCCGCTAAAACCATTCAACTTTTTTCGGAGGCGGCACGCCGGGCCTATGCCGATAGGAATTATTATTTGGGAGATCCAGACTTTGTGGACATCCCAATACATGAATTGTTGAGTGAGGAATACCTAAAACAAAGAATGCGGGATTTTACATTTGAAAAGGCG
>JBCCZF010000727.1:0-1503 GCA_039188035.1 Bacteroidota bacterium
ATGTAAAATATATCGTGCTTGGGGTCTTGATCCTTGGGAGCATCAGCTATTGGCGGTATCGGGCGAATTATCTAAAGAAAGGAAAACACAGTTTTACATAATAGTGCTGTTAAGCGTATTGTGCCATAGTAATCTTGTCGAGGCCAAAGTATGCCTAACCCAACACTGGATTTCTTCCAACAACTTCCACTTCCTGGCTGTTCACATGTGATTATCCCTGAGGATGGCCAAATAGGTGCTCTTAAAAAACACAGAAAGTACTTTTTTTGTTGCGCATGTAAAAATAAATCCGATATTTGCGCCATTATGAAGCTATAAGAATTATGTACACCATAGATGTCATAGGGCAAAGGCCCAATTCGTAACCAGGATACCCATCCTCGGTAGGCTTGACATTGCTTTCTTTTCATTCCCACTCTGGGATATTACATAATTTTAGTTTCAAATGACACAATCCAATACACTTTCACTTCGTAAAGTTTTTAGATATTTTATCATAGCCATTACCGGAAAAGAGACCGAGTTTACCTCGGGAAGCATCCGCAAGGCCATCTTTATGCTCTCCATTCCTATGATTTTGGAGATGATGATGGAATCCATTTTCGCTATCGTGGATATTGCCTACGTTTCCCAGGTTAGCGTAAATGCGGTGGCCACCATCGGGCTTACGGAATCCGTCGTAACCTTGATCTATGCGGTGGCTATTGGGGTAAGTATGGCGGCTACGGCCGTGGTAGCCCGGCGAATCGGGGAGCAGAATCTGCAAGGAGCCCGGGAGTCCGCCGTTCAGGCCATTCTCTTAGGTATCTTGGTTTCAGTAGTGGTAGGGGTGCTGGGCTTTCTTTACGCCAAGGATATTTTGGCACTTATGGGGGCCGAACAAGACCTTATTACCGAGGGGTATGGCTATACCCAATGGCTTCTTGGCGGCAACATCACCATTATGTTGCTCTTTTTGATCAATGCCATTTTCCGTGGCGCTGGAGATGCCTCCCTGGCCATGTGGACTTTGGTCCTTTCCAACGGGCTTAACATTATCCTGGACCCCATTTTTATTTTTGGCTGGGGCCCAATTCCGGAATATGGGGTCATGGGGGCGGCCATTGCCACGAACATAGGTAGGGGTACGGCTGTGGTCTTTCAATTGGCCCTTCTGTTTTTTGGATGGGGCCGTATACGCCTAATAGGCCGAGACATAGTACTGAACATCAAAGTAATGTTCAATTTGGTCAAGGTATCCCTCGGTGGTATAGGCCAGTTCTTGATCGCGACCTCCAGTTGGGTATTCCTCATGCGGATTATGTCCGAATTTGGGAGCGAAGTTTTGGCCGGCTATACCATTGCCATCCGGGTAATGCTATTTACCCTGATGCCTTCCTGGGGCATGAGCAATGCCGCAGCCACTTTGGTGGGGCAAAATTTGGGGGCCGGGCAACCGGGCCCGTGCGCGTGGCCGGCGTCAAGGTCGCGGCGGCGGATCTGAGTTCCGTTTTTGCAGACGGC
>JBCCZF010000728.1:0-1502 GCA_039188035.1 Bacteroidota bacterium
GGCGGAGGCCAGATTGGCCAATTCCAGCGATGTGGCCGGGGCCATGGCTTTGGTCAATGAAGTACGGGATCGAGTAGGGATGCCCCCGGTAACCGCTACGGATGCTGACGATGCACTGGACAAAATCCTATACGAACGTAGAATAGAATTTGCAGGGGAGGGCGATCACCGCTATTACGATATTCGCAGACACCGCCTTGGCGAGGAGGTATTCATTGGTACCTTGCCCGGTGGCGGGGACAAGGGCTTGTCCTATGGTATCCCCCTGGGTACAGGTGGCGAACCGGAGGAAGGCTTCCCCCAGGGTACCTTGGACGATGCTACTAAAATTGTAATTGGCCCTAAGAACTTTAGCGAGTTTTATTATGCTCCTTTGTTTCCCGATCAGGCGGTGCAGCGTAATCCTCGCTTGGAAGATGATCCGGTGGAAGCTGCGCCCTGGGTCTCCTTTTTTGACCAGGAATAAACAGAACCAAGTGTTTGATAGAAACGGTTTTTAAAAGTATTTAAGATAACGGACGGTCAAATCGTAAGGATTACCACCCTCTCTGTTTTGATTGTTAGTTGCGTAGTTTTTGAGTTAGTTAAGAAGGGGTGCCCCAGGCATCCCTTCCTATTACAAATCCAGAGATTTTACCGAAAATGAATGCATATACAAAGTGTATTGCCTTGGCCTTTTTTGTCCTTATGTTTTCCTGCAAAAAGGAAAAAACCATTGCTTTTGCTTCGGATACGGTTCAAATTGAGCTAAATGAACAAGGACATATCATTGGGATAATGGATCTGTCCACCGACCAAGAGTACAGCCCTACAGCAAAAGAAAGTCCCCTATTGGCCATAGTGGAGTACGGAAAACACAAACTACCCATAAGCATTCGTCCCAATGGGAACAATATCTTTACGCTTTCCTTTGCGGAAAGTAAGCTGACCCTCGATTTAAAAATTCAGGAAAAACCCAACCACATAAGCCTTGCCATCGAAGAGGTGACCCATGGGGAGCAATTGGAAGCGGTACTCTGGGGCCCCTATGCCAATACCATAAAGGATACCATTGGGGAAAACATTGGGGTGGTCCGGAATTCGGATTTTGCCTTGGGCATCCAATCCCTGAACCCAAAGACAACGGCCGGAAAGCTGGATAACATTCAAGGCATCGTAAGTTATCATGGAACCGCGGCCGAAGAAAAGGAATACGGTTCTGTTTTACAGGCCTTTGCCATAAACAGGACACGGGATCTTTCCCATTCTACCTGGGAAGGTTGGGAGAATAGATATGAAGGGCGTCCGTATCCTATTTTAAACAATGAAGAAGGGGCCGTTACCGGTTCGGCGATTGCCCTGTTCGGTTGTAAACCCTCCAAGGTCCTGGATCATATCGGGGAAATAGAAGTGGCGGAAGGTTTGCCACATCCCGAAATCGATGGGGTCTGGGTCAAAAAATCCAGGGAGACCGGACGCGCCTATGTCATCTCGCCCTTTTCGGAGGAGAATATCGAGACCAC